>JAYVOO010000404.1:0-5106 GCA_043757905.1 Oligoflexia bacterium | reverse complement strand
GCGTCGACTTGGGTCTCCACGTACTGACGCACCTTCTTCAAGCGTTCCGCGCGACCATCCTGCGTCTCACCTTGGATCTCGTTCAGCTCGCCCGAATTCATGATTAGATCGACAATCCGGGACTTCTTACCCGTCATCGCCGCCCTGAACCATTCCGAAATCCAGCCCTTGCGGAGATGCACGATGTTGCCGGTGTCGAGAAGCGTGACTCCGCCGTTGTTGTCAACGAGCGCGTTACCGCCCTGCAGATCGGCGTGAACCTTACCGGTCAAAACCATTGTAAGGTAGGCGTAAGCAAGGTTCTTCACGAGGCGCTTACGGACTTCGACGCTCAACTTCACGAGCTTCGCAGCCGCAGCTTCTTCGTCGCTCAGGCTCAGCTTCGACAGGACTTCGCCCAGCGTCTGCTCGTTCACCCACTGGGTGAGCAAGACCGTTTTGCGGGTCCATTTCGGAGCGGAGGCCGGAAACTTTACGCTCTTGTCGCCCTTGAAAGGGCCTGAGAGCGCGATCAGGTTCTTCTCCTCGGTGCGCGCGTCGAACTCGTAGGAAATCTCGCGGGCCAAGCCGGTCGCACTGCTCGCTATGTCGTCCAGGCGCGAGGCGAAGCTCGAGGGCAGGATACTCTTGAGCACGCGCGCGGCGGCAGGAAGAGACTTACGTCCACTCTCTAGCGGGGTCTGGAGCTCAGGCATGATGATCTTGAGTGCGAACGGCTCTTTCTCCAGGTCGGGACTCGGGCCCATGCCCTTCTTAAACTTAACCTTGTAGACTTGGCCGACAGTTCCGACAGCGTCGGTCAGGAAGTTGCCAGCCGCGTCCTTCTTTTCGCCGATGAATTCGACGACTTCATGAGGATCGACACCCCACTCGGCACGCAAATGTTCGATGACCTGCTCGTAGGTCATCTTGGCCTCGTTGTCTTTCTGGAAGATCTGAGTCACTTCGGCGAGCTCGCGCGGGAGGCGTCCAGAGCGCGAGAGGGTCTGGATGAGCTTTAGGTAGAGAATGCCCGAGCTCTTGAGGAGCGTCTGCATCTTGATCGCAGTTTCCTGGCTGATGAAACGAACAATCTTATCGCCGTCATCATGGTCGATCCAATAGCCCTGCTTATTCTGCTCGATGCCAAGCGGGGCCGAGAGAGTGCCTGCAGCGTAGTCTGCCCAAAATTTATAAGGCTGCTTGAGAAGCTCTTCACGGCGCTTTTCGAAGAAGGTGCGCTTGTTCGCGGTTAATTCCTGGCCCGCCTGCACAATGGTCTTCAGGAGCTCGCGAACAATTTCGTAGTGCTCCTGGTCTGCCTGGAGCTGTTTTTTGAGCCCACTAAGATCCTCTAGCTTGGAATGGGAGGAGTCGATCGACACGATCAAGCGGCCATGGACCGCGATGGCCAGGTCGAAAAGACTGGTCTCAAACCGCAGCTCTTCCTGCATGCGCCAACCCGCAGCCTGCTCGGCGGCTCGAGTGTAGCTATCCATAGACCCGATCAGCTTCTCGAGCGCGCCGTCGACGGCCGCCTTGAGATCCGCTTCCTTCCCCACTGGCGCTTCAGCAGGCTTCGGAGAGATCGAGAGACTGAGCTTGTACTCGCTCAGATGCCTAATCACGAGCTCGCGGACCGCCTGGTCGGTGCCTCGGGCGGCCTCGTTCGCGCTCTCGGCGCCATAAAATTTCTCTTGGACGACCCATGTAACCGCCGAAAGATAGGTCTGAAGCGCCTCGATCCGGTTTTCCCAAGGCAGCTTCGAGTCGCCGCCCTGGATGCGGTTCCATTCGTTCGACAGGCCTTCAATGATCTCCTCCTTGGTTGCGGCGCGGATGTCGGCCTGCGCCTCGGAGACAAGCTGTTGAAAGGATTTCGAGAACGTCGCTTCGGCCGCTGGGATGCGGATACCGGATGGGTTTGAAGTGGTCAGGCGAGTCCCGGTGGCACAGCCGGATCCAAGTGCAAGGATCAAGATCATCGAAAAGTGCAGGCCGTTTGGCTTCGTAAGAATCATGGGAAAGAAAACCTCTTTCCTACCGGCATTGCAGTAGACGTTCCGCGCTGGATAGACCCGGGGTGGCTGTTAAAACGGATTTCACCCGCCTGGCGTTTCTTCGAGCTGACCAAGTCTTAGACAGCTGAATGGGTCACACTGACCGTCTGTATCCGGGCCGGTATCTTCCCGATCGAATCTTTTTACACACTGGGAGGCTATTCGAGCACCAGCATCGCGTCGCCATAACTGAAGAATCGGTACCGTTCGCGTACTGCCTGGCGATAGGCCTCGAGCACGAGCTCGCGCCCGGCAAGTGTTGATACGAGCATGAGGAGGGTGGAACGCGGAAGATGGAAATTGGTGAGCAAGCGATTGACTACGTGAAACTCGAAATGTCCGGGCCGGATGAAGAGCGAAGTGCGGCCCGGCCCCGCCTGAACCGCACCGTCGCGGAACGCGCTCTCCAGCGTGCGCACGCTCGTTGTGCCTACCGCGAGCACGCGTTGGCCTTTCGCGCGCGTTTCGTTTACCGCGCGCGCCGTATCTTCGGGTATCCAGTAGCGCTCTTCATGCATGGTGTGGCGGCTGATGTCTGGATCCTTCACCGGACGGAAGGTGCCCAACCCCACATGGAGCGTAGCCTCGCGCCAACACGCGCCGCGAGCGGCGATCGCGGCCAGCACGCCGGGCGTCAAGTGGAGACCTGCTGTCGGCGCAGCGGCCGACCCGGGCTCTTTGGCGTACGCAGTCTGATAGCTCGCGAGATCCTGGTCGCTCGGGCCTACTCCGGGCGCGCGCTTGATATACTTGGGCAGCGGAAGCTCCCCGGCTCCACTCTCCTCAGGCTCCCGGTCGAACTCGGCCACCACCGTGCCGTGAGGCGACTCAGCGACGCCGCGCAAGAGGATGCCGCGAAGGCCTTTCCCGTCCGGCGTCGGAATCTCGAATTTAATCCCTGGCACGTACTTCGCGCTCGCGTGAAAGAGCCCTTCCCAGACGCGCGGCGCGAGCTGCTCGAGCATCACGAATTCCACTTTCCCGCTTGGGCTATCGCTTCCCGGCAAGAGCCGCTGGCCGAGGAGCCGCGCCTTCAGGACACGCGAGTTGTTCGCCACGAGCAGATCGCGCTCATCCAGAAAAGTCGGCAGCTCGTGAAACCTGCGGTGCTCGATGCGCCCGCTCCCCCGATGGATGACCAGCATCCGAGATGAATCGCGCGGCTCGGCCGGTGCCTGCGCGATCAGCTCCTCGGGCAGATCGAAATCATAATTTTCAAGCGTCAGGGAGTCCATCGCCCCCGGAGGCTTACCACAGTTTTCGAAGGATGGAGTCGGGGTAATAATGCCGCAGGATCGAAGCCGTCGTGTAGCCCCGGTCGCCCATGACTTTGGCGCCCCACTGGCACATGCCGACACCGTGGCCATTGCCCCGACCCTCCACCCGCCAGGAACTCAGCGCGAAACGAGTGGGCCGATGAATGCTGAACTTTGCGCTCGTCAGACGGGTCGCGCCCACCCAGTCGCGGAACTTCGAGGCGGGCAAGGACAGCAGGAAACTGGTTCCGCCCCAGGTCCACTGGCTGCTCACCCGCTCGACTCTTCCGTCCAGATCCGCCTGCTCGGTCTGCAGATCTTCGAGGCCCGCGCGCGCCAGGATCTTTTCCCAGTGCGAGGGCCAGCCACGTGGTGCACCTTCGGCCCGCGCTCCGCGCAGGAGTGAGCGCGCGATCTCCGAGGTTGAGAATGCCGTATCCCAGTGGAAGCCGGGCGATCCCGCGCAAAAGGGACAAGGCACGGTCTTGCGAAAGCCCGGAAACGGGTTGCCCCAGACTTTTTGCGGCAGCTCAGTCCGCCCGCCGCAAGTCGAATGGTAGAAAGCCTTGAGCGGAAGCGATCCGTTGGTGGTCAGGACCAGGCCTCGGGTCTTCTCCACGGCCCGCGTCGAGCGCATATCTTCACGCACGGAGCCGTCATAGACCTGGTCGCGCTGGGTGGAATCGAGATCGAAATGCTGAAGCGTGTTCACGCGCGACTCGCGCATCTTGAAGAGCGCGTAGGTGCGCGCGGCGACAACTTGCGCGCCGACGGCCTCCGCGCTCCAGCGTGAATTGAACTCGGAGTTGACGAGGCCCGAGAGGTAGCGTTCTAGATCGATCTCATTGATGGCCTCGCAGAGCGAGCCCTCCGAATAGATCCGCACGGTTTCGCGGTAGGCCTTGTCTTGAACCTTGAGGAAACCCGCCGGTGAATGGATGATCGCCGGCTCCGGCAGCTCGATCGTGCGCGAGCCTCCGATGCCGCCCTCGTGATCCGTCCGCGTCAGGCGGATCCGACCCGACTGACAGTGGACCTCCCATTCCGAAGCGCGGTCCGCGCGGCGCCGCACGGCCGATTCCGAGCCGGTACCGCCGCCCGCCATCGAGAGATCGAAACCCCGTACGCGCACGCGCGAGACGGCTTCGAGGATTCGCACGCGCACCTTCAGCTCGGTTTCGTAGCGGGGGGCTCCGAGCGACGGCCGCAGCTTAGCGGAGGGCGCGAGCGCAGCCCGTCCCGGCAGCGCCGACAAGAGCAGGATCGGCAGCGCGGCTGAAAGCGCCGCTAAAAAAGGCGGGAGAATCCTTCTCCCTTCACGAACTAGCATCATGCCTGTCTTCGATTATCGAAGGGCTAGGCAGCTTTATCCAGTCTTTTAAACGCCACTTTCCTGACGGGACAAATTTTCCGACGTAACCCCGGAAAATCTTTCCCGTTCAGAACATCGCGCCCGCCACCGAAAGGTTTCTTGTACCGGCCACAACCACATTGGGGCCCACGACAACCGCGCACCGGGCAGAGCCCGGTGCGCGGAATAAAATTTCGACCACTTGGAGAAGAACTATGAGCGAGCGCGACAAGAACAACGCATCCAATGAAGTGACCGCGGTCGACGAGGCTCTTTCGAACTTCTTCGGATCCTCGCAGGACGTGGTTGCCCGTTACACGCACTGCGCCCTCTGCGACGCGCATCTCCACTTCAGCCACGTCACCGACTTCGCGAAGAACCTCACACAAGAGACCGCGAAATGCCCGGAATGTGGCATCAAGATCCGCCAGCACCTGCACCGCCTCCAATAGGACTTTAC
>JAYVOO010000403.1:0-5114 GCA_043757905.1 Oligoflexia bacterium | reverse complement strand
AGCGGAGTTGCCGCCGCCCACGAGGAGGCCCAGTTTTTCAGCGGCATTCCCTGGGGAACCGTGCGTAAGGTACGTGACGAATTTCATGCCCGGAAAATAGCTCGCTACGGGGAATTAGAAAAGAAAAAGCCGCTTAACGCCCCAATTATGAGGCACTAAGCGGCTTCCGATTCGCCAAAATCTTAAGAGAAAAATTACCAGTTGCGCTTGTTGGCGAAAGTTTCCTTGAGCGAGCGCGGGAAGGACCAGCGCGGCTTCTTCGTGGCCGGACGGGCCTTGATTTCCATCGGCTCGCCGGTGAAAGGGTTCACGCCCTTGCCGGACTTACGGGCTTTGACTTCCTTGCGGACAAGGGCGCCGATGACTGGGAAGCGCACGCGCTCGCCGCTGGCGGCAGCCTTGGCGCCGTTCTCGAAGGCGCCTTCGATGGCGGCCTTGAGGTCCGAGCGCTTCAGGCGCACTGCGCCCTGGCGGGTGACGGTTGCCTGCTTGAGGACCGCTTCGTAAACTTCGTTGATGAACGAGAACTTTGTTTTCTTCTTAGCCATTCTGATTTGATCTCCTGTCTAAAAAGTTTTAGCGGTTTTTCAGCGTACTGCAACCGTTTTTTGAAAATAAATCGTCAATTTCACGTGTTTTAGGCTTTACGGGAAGCGGAACTTATTCAGTCAATGTTCGAAGCGAGCCGCGTAAGCTTGAGTCCGAGGCCACTCACGGTCTCGGCCACGATCGCGAGCGCTTCCGCAGGGTCGTCGGTGATGTGTAGAAACGCGAGATTTTCCGAGGAAACCGCGCCGCTTTTTACGAGCGTGCCTTCAACCCAATCGTGAAAGCCCTTCCAGTATTCCTTGCCCATGAGGATAACGGGGAAGTCATAGAGTTTGCCGGTCTGGATCAGCGTCATCGCCTCGCTCATCTCGTCGAGTGTTCCGAGCCCACCAGGCATGATGACAAACGCATAGGAATACTTCACAAGCATCATCTTGCGGACGAAGAAATAGTAGAAGCTGACGACGCGATCCACATACGGGTTCGCGCTCTGCTCGTGCGGAAGCTGAATGTTGCAGCCAATGCTCGGCCCGCCAGCTTCACGCGCCCCGCGATTCGCGGCCTCCATGATCCCGGGGCCCCCGCCGGTCATGATCGTGTAGCCCTCTTGCGAAAGCGCGCGCGCCGTGCGACGGGCGAGGTCGTAGTGCGGTGACCTTTCGCCGAAGCGCGCGGAACCGAAGAACGTGATCGCGGGCCCGATATTCCGAAGCGCGAAAAAGCCTCGATAAAACTCAGTCCCGATCCGTATCAGCCTGAACAGCTCATAAACGAGCGAATGCTTGCCCCCCAGGAAGATCGCCTCGCCTTGGGCTTCGGAGCTAAGCTTGAGATCCGAGATGCGGCGAACGCGCGGAGGAGGGGCAAAGAAGTGTCGAAAGCGGCGAGGCATCGGCGATGATTTCCTACTGCGATTAAACCTGAGAGTGTCGCTGGCGACACGCAAATAATCACGCGAAGTTGACGCGTCGAGTGATATACCATACTATTTAAGTACAGTACGTTTTAGGGGTGTTGGGTAAAGGGGGTTTCCATGGGTCATTTCAAGTTTTTCAGGGCTGGTTCTGGCTTGGGTCTCTTTGTCGCAGGGATTATTTTTATCTCGGGATCGAGCTGCGAGCAAACTACTAAGGGCACTTCGAAGAAGGGCGCTTCGGACGATGCGATCACGGAGCCGAATCCGACGGAGCCGGTGACCGGTATCCCAAGCACGGTGCCGTCTACGGCGCCTTCCACTTTGCCATCCACTATACCTTCTACTTTACCCTCTACCTTACCGTCCACAGTGCCGTCGACCGTTCCGTCGACCGTTCCTTCCTCTAGCCCTTATGCGGCGTTTACCACCACGATCAGCTCGGCCTTCCCGTTACCTGGAGCGCTGGGGTTTTATGTGCAAGTTCGTCGCGATCTCGCTTACGGGGCAGATCTTCCCGCAAACCAGATCAAAGCCATCAATGACCTTCCCGTCGGTGTGACTGGCGACGCCGAGCAGGTCATGGACATCTATTATCCGAGCACTCCGAGTGTCCCACTCAAGACCATTCTCTTCGTGCACAAGGGCGGCTGGATCAAGGAGCTGGACCCGAACTCGACGAATGGCCGAATGCTGGGAGGAAGCAAGACGAGCGACAATGAGGGCTGTACGGGAAATAGCGCCGATTACACGCGTGACACCTGCCAGTGCCCGGTCGCGGTCTTTGCCTCCAAGGGCTATGCAGTGGCCTGCATGAACTACCATCTCATCGTTCCCGTCCTGGGCGGTGGAGGTGGAACGCCGCTCGGTACGGTTCCGCGCCCAATCATCGACGTCAAGACTGCGATCCGCTACCTGAAGAAGAACTACGGGGCGCTCGGAATCGACCGCAACAAGATCGCCGTCTGGGGTGTCGCCTCGGGTGGCCACATGGCCGCGATGGCAGGGACCACCGCGCCCAGCCCGGGCTTTACTTATCCTGCGAACTTCGAGGGGACAATCCACACCGAGGACCCTACGATCACTTCGTCCGTTCGCGCGGTCGTCGACTATTCGGGCTTCACGGATCTCTCGCTTCCTGACAACGCGACGGTCATCCGCTCGATTAGTTACTACCTGCCTTTGCCGACTTTCGGTGCTTTGCCCATCGTCCCGGCTGTGCCCACGTCCACTTCTACGGCAGCTCAGGTCACTGCGTATAACACTGCACTGGCGGTACGAGCGGCGGAGGTCTCCAGGCGAGATAACCAAAAAAACCTCGTCTTTAGCCGCTACAGTCCCCGAATCTACGTGAACTCGAACACGGCTCCGTTCTTCATCATTCATGGCGAAGGCGATTACGTGGTTCCACAGACCTCGAGCACCACATTGCTCTTCGCGCTGCAGACCTACGGCATCACCACAACTGGGCTCGGTCAGCCGATGTTCACTTGCGGCCAGGCGGCCTTGTTCACAGTCGGCAACGTCCAACCGGTCGAGTGCACTGGCCGGGCCACTCCGCTTCCTGCGATCGTGGCCAACCCGAACAAGCTCTTCCCTGTGCTATCGGGCAACCCCTACTATTACACCGGCGCGATGTTCGACCAAGTCAACACGTTCCTGCTGAGCGTAATGAACTGACCCTGTTAATTAAACAGAGTTAGTAGACAAAACAAATCAGGAATGCTATTGGCCTTCGCATGCGCGTCCTGCTCCTGACTCCTCCGATGACCCAGCTCAATACGCCGTATCCGGCAACGGCGTACTTAACGGGATTCTTGCGCAAACATGGGGTGGACGCCCGCCAGGCCGACCCCGCGATCGAGCTGATTACCAAGTTGCTTTCCGAGGAAGGGCTACGGGCATGCGCGGCCGAGCTGTCGAAACGGAAAGTTCGCGAGCGATCGCCATCAGTCCAGTTCTTCCTGGCAAACGCGGATGCCTACTTCTTCGCGGTCGAGCCAGCGCGGCGCTTTCTCCAGGGCAAGGATCCGACTCTCGCGTTCCGGATTGTAAGTCGCCGTTATCTGCCCGAGGGCCCGCGATTTCCATCAGGCCCCGAACAAGGCGGCGAGAGCTTGGACTGGGCTTTCGGCGCAATGGGTGTTCAGGACCAGGCCAAGTACCTGGCCAGTCTCTTCGTAGACGATATCGCGGACATGATCAAAGAAGGAATTGACCCACGTTTTGGGCTCTCGCGCTACGGGGAGAAACTCGCCGCGAGCGTTCCTAGCTTCGATCCCTTGGCCGAAGCACTCGGTGCCCGGCCCACGCTCATCGACGGCTGGCTGGATGAGATCGCAGCCCGGCTGATCACCGAGCACAAGCCGAGTTTAGTCGGATTGACCGTGCCGTTTCCCGGAAACGTCTACGGCGCATTTCGCATCGCTCGGCAGATCAGGCTACTCTCGCCGAAAACAAAGATCCTGCTGGGCGGTGGTTACGTGAACACCGAGCTCAGGGAGCTCTCCGAACCCCGCGTCTTCGATTACTTCGATTTCGTCACGCTCGACGACGGAGAGCGCCCGTTGCTCGCGATCCTGGAGCGACTCCAAAGCGGTGATTCCTCGAAGCCACTGCTCCGGACATTCATCCGCGAGGAGGGCAAGGTGCGCCTGGTTTCGAGCGCGGCTTTGCACGATATCCCGCAGAAGGACGTGGGTGTACCCACTTACGACGGATTGCCGCTCGCAGAGTACATCTCGATGCTCGAGATGCTCAATCCCATGCATCGGCTCTGGTCGGATGGACGTTGGAACAAACTGACGCTCGCCCACGGCTGTTACTGGAAGAAGTGTAGTTTCTGTGACGTGACCCTCGACTACATCGGACGCTACGATCCTTCGGGAGTCGATCTGATCGTGGACCGGATCGAGGCCCTCGTGAAAGAAACGGGGCAGACCGGTTTTCACTTCGTCGACGAAGCCGCGCCGCCCGTTTTACTTCGGAACCTTTCGCTCAGGCTCATCGAGCGCGGCGTGACGATCACCTGGTGGGGTAACGTGCGTTTCGAGAAAACCTTTACACCGGAGCTCGCCGATCTCATGGCCCGCGCCGGTTGCCTGGCGATCAGCGGCGGGCTCGAAGTCGCGTCCGACCGCCTCCTGAAGCTCATGCAGAAAGGAGTCAGCGTCGAGCAAGTCGCGCGCGTGACCCGCGCGTTCACCGACGCGGGTATCATGGTGCATGCGTATCTGATGTATGGCTTTCCAACGGAGACCGAGCAGGAGACCATCGATTCCCTCGAGCGTGTGCGCCAGCTCTTCGAGTCGGGCTGCATCCAGTCCGCCTATTGGCACCGTTTTTCCGCGACCGCGCACAGCCCCATTGGCCGCGACCCAGCGGCGTTCGGCATCCAGCTCGAACCGCAGGAAGCTGGGCGCTTCGCGCGAAACGACCTCAAATTTTTCGACCCTACGGGTACGGATCACGACCGCCTAGGCGAGGGTTTGAAACGGGCGCTCTATAACTACATGCAAGGTACGGGGCTCGATGCGGACGTACGCTTTTGGTTCGAGCACAAGCCTCCGAAAGCGCGCGTGCCGAGCGATCTGGTCGCGGCCGCGCTCCAGTCCGGACTCACTCGGGCGTCGAAAGCCGTTCCACGCGATGA
>JAYVOO010000402.1:0-5124 GCA_043757905.1 Oligoflexia bacterium | reverse complement strand
TTTCGTGAACTGGATCGTCAACCAGAGCTTCGTGGACATGGCCTCGCCGGGTGGATTCGGCAACTACACTTACGGGGACGTGCAGCGCGCGATCTGGGCCTTCGTTTCGGATCATCAGTCCGAAGCGGGCCTCGGCAATTGGAAGCAGTCGCGGGTCGATGAGATCGTTGCGGCTGCGCTGATCCACGGGGGCGACTTCGTTCCTGCCTGCGAACAGAAAGTCGGCGTGATTCTCGTGCCCGTGGACACCGGCGGCGCGAAGGCCGCGCAGTCGCTGATCTCGATCGTGACCTTGATCGAGCTGGGGATCCCGTGCACTGCGGCTACGGCTGAGATCTGGGCGGGGTCGAACGAGTTCCCTTGCATGAAGAAAGTGTGCAAGGAGAACGACGCGCTTTACATCGGCTATAAGGTCGACTGAGCGAAAAAAAGCGGGAAGCGTTCGGCCCTATTCCGTCGGGAGTACGCGGTCGGACGGTTTCCCCTGCCAGGTCAGTCCCACGATCGCCCCGCCGATCAGCGCCATCCCGGCGAACTGCATGGACGCGAGGGTTTCTTGAAGGAGCCACCAGCCGAGAATGGCCGAAAACGCGGGAGTCAGCAGGTTCATCAAGCTGACGACGCCGGCTTTCGCGTAGCGGTAGCCTTGAGTCATCATGAATTGCGCAAGCGTCGCCGAGAGAGCCATTCCGAGAATCGGAAGCCACTGCTCATCGGAGGGCGCCTGATAGACTTTGAGAGCGAAGGGCGCGGAAAGCAGTGTCGAAACGCCAGTGAAATAAAAAACGATCGTGTTCACGCCGACCCGGGCGGTCGCGGCCCGTACCGCGACGTAGGCGAGACCGGCTGAAGCGGCGCCCAGAAGCCCGATCGCGACGGCGCGCATGGGCAGCCCTACAGCCTCGGCCGCGGGCATGAGGTCTGGTTTCACAAGAAGCATGAGTCCGTAAAGGGCCGCGGCCGCGCAACCGAGCCGAGCTAGTCCAAGTGACTCGTTGAGGAATGCCGCTGAGAAGAAGATCACGAAGATGGGCGAGCACCACGCCAGCATCATGCCGATTGAGAGCGGCAGATGCGAAAGCGAATAGAAGAGGCAGCACAGGCTCACGAAACCTGCCAAACCCCGGAGCAGCAGTACCGGCAGGTTGTCTCTGGGCACAAGGGCTTCGCCCGTTTTCAGCATGAGCAGGAGCACCACGACCGCGTTGATCAACGAACGGAAGAAAACGAGCTCCATCGAAGGAACGCCCGTCTGCGAAAGCCGTTTCACGAAATAGCCGGAGACCGCGAAGCAAGCGGCCGCACCGAGCATCCAGATCAGGGCGCGCTGGGGCTCGTCAGTATCCCGATCAGGGGATGCGGAGGTAACGAAGCGCGGTCTCGGCGAGCTGGGTTTGGCCATGCCAGAACTTCTCCTGATAAAGGGGTTCGTCTGGATTCGTGAAATCGGTCTCTGAGTCGATAGTGTAAGCCGGTTGCCCGCCAAAGTCCTGCTTGACCTGAAAACGTCCCCCGTCCCAGAAACCAGACGACGCGGGCGCGACAGCCTCAGGGTCTTCACCGGGTCCAAGGTCGAATTTACCCGGCTCGAGCTCACGTTCGCGGATCCAGTAAACGCGCGCGTAAGTCTTCTCAGCTTCGGGTAGCCCTGCTGAATCGTAAGGCTGCTCGTCAAGCTGGTTCCGAGAAACAAGGTATGCAGGATGGCCGCCGGCATTGAGGACGAGCTTCGTCTGCGCCTCGGCCGTGATCGCGACATAAGCTTTGCTTCCAGGGTAGCTCCGTCGACCTTCCGCGCTCCAATGTCCGGCCAGTCGCTGAAAGACTTCGCCGGCCGCGGGAGACGGGGAAATCTGAGGAAGCGAAAGCGTCAGCACGGAAGCCGCGAGTCCAAACAGGGAAGCAGTCATGCCGGATCTATAATGGTGCCTGACACCATTTGGTAGCCCCCCCGCGTAATAAAGACTCACGCCGCATGCCTTAACGCAGCACCGCTACCCTTTTTGCCCTTTGCTGGCTTCCGATTTGCAACCCTATTGCCGTTGTTAATCGCGCGCGGAGTGCGCGCATAGCTGGAGGCCTCATGAAGAGATCAATTGGGTTCTTTTGTCTGCTCTCAGTGCTTGCCCTGATGTCTTGTGCGAAGCGAGACGCCAGTCAGGACGAGGTGCAGGCGCCCTCTCCATCGGGCCCGGACGTGAAGCCCGTCGTGGGCAGTGCAAAAATAGGATCGCAATGCGAGACGGGCGCAATCGCCCAACCGGTCAATGTCCCGCTAGCGCTCTGGGAGTGCCCTGGCAACTTTGAAAAAGTGACCCTCGCCCAGGAGATGGATCCGATCTATTTCCAGGCCGATTGCAATAACGGGGGCATCAGCATCCGCGACATCCACGGCGCCAAGATGAGCTCGGATTGGTATGTGATGCCCGATGGCTCCTTCAGCCTGACCGTGGATTCACCCCAACCGATCATGCTCGTGACTGATCATGCAGGTCATGACAATTGCCCGCTCCCTTCGCGCATCGATGCGTATGGGAAGCTCGATTGCATAGACAAAGAGCACCCGGTGATCGAGCTTGCAGCGGAATGGAAACTAGGGCGCCCGACTCATCCCGACGTCCGCCTGCCGAACCAGTGCGAGCTGCCCTCTACGGCCACCGCGACTGCTACGGGTTGCTATCTCTATATGGAGACGACGATCAACCAGTGCCAGTGACTTTTGCTTAAATTTGCTGCACACTCGGCCTTAAAATGGCCGGCGCAGAAAGAAAAGAATTCCCAGCGATCGTGATCTTCGCCGACGGCGCAAGCTCGGGCAACCCCGGGCCCAGCGGCTGGGGCGCGATCATCGCGACCCGTGAAGGCGTAGTGACCGAGCTGGGCGGCGGCGAGCCAGCGAGCACAAACAACAGAATGGAGTTGATGGGGGTCATCGAGGCCCTTGCGCGCCTGCCGCGCACCCCGGACGCAATCGAGGTTTTCACCGACTCCGTTTACGTCATCAAAGGGATCACCCAGTGGTGCTGGGGATGGATGAAAAAGGGCTGGAAAACTGCAGCTGGAGAGGAGGTCGCCAACCAGGATCTCTGGAAGCGCCTCATCGCGCAGGTCTCCGGCCGCACGATCCGCTGGAAGTTCGTGAAAGGCCATGCCGGAATCCCGGGCAACGAGCGTGTCGACGAGATCGCAGTCGCCTTTTCTAAGCGCTACCGGATCGATCTTTACCACGGTCCGCTCCTCAAATATCCGGTTCCCATCTTTGATATCCCTGAAAACACCGATCTGCCGGCGCCGAAGCCCGAGCG
This sequence comes from Oligoflexia bacterium, assembly GCA_043757905.1. Lineage (GTDB taxonomy): Bacteria > Bdellovibrionota > UBA1018 > UBA1018 > UBA1018 > JAYVOO01. The sequence continues at coordinate 1,819 of JAYVOO010000402.1, read as the reverse complement.
CGAAGCAAAGCCTTTGGCGTTTTCTTACTTGAGTGTTGTCGGCGGCGTACCGATGCGGCATACCACTTGGAGCGACTGCGAAAGGCGCGTCAAAGGCGTCTCAGGAGCGAAGTTCAAGAAATCGACAAACGAGCAGAACGAGAAAGAAATTCTTTCAGCGTGGGGACTTTCGCCCGCGGACCTCCCGAGTAATGGGGGAAAATGATGGGTTTTTGGCTTTGGCTCTGCTAAACAATTTGCGTTAGAGTGCGTCGATAGTAGGTCCTTAGCAATGGTGCTAGTTGATGGTATGTCTTAGGAGGATTGAATGGGTAAGAAGCTGTATGTCGGGAACCTTCCGTTCCGTGTGACCGACCAAGATCTCAATGATATGTTCGCGCAGATGGGCCAAGTCACCTCCGCCAAGGTGATCATGGACCGCGATTCCGGTCGCTCCAAGGGTTTCGGCTTCGTCGAAATGAGCACCGATGATGAAGCATCTAAGGCTATTGATCAAATGAACGGCGCAGACCTCGAAGGTCGCCCACTTACGGTGAATGAAGCCAAGCCCATGGCTCCACGCGAAGGCGGCTTCGGTGGCGGCGATCGTGGAGGCCGGGGTGGTGGCGGCGGTCGCGGCGACCGCGGGAATCGTTGGTAATCGATGTCTAGAGAAGACCTCGCACAGATCGACGGAGTCGTTATCGATGTCCTGGCCGGTGGAAATTTCATCGTTCAGCTCGCGAATGGCAAGACCATCTCAGCAAAACTCTCCGGACGTATGCGGAAATTCCATATCCGGGTGATCCTGAACGACAAGGTGACTCTCGGCGTCTCGCCGTACGATCCGACTCATGGCCTGATCCTGCACCGACAGAAGATCGAAGGCCCGCGCCGCATGTGACCCTGTTTCAGGGCGTGAAGGCTAGTCTGTAAATTTCGAAGCCCCGGCCGATCTGATCGATCCGCCGGGGCTTTGTTTATGGAAGACGTGTAAGGTGAAAGCATGGATCTCGAATCCCTGAAGATCATCGCGACCCTGGCCGCCGACCCGCATCTGAGTCGGGGGGCCGAGCGCCTGCATGTCTCGCAGCCCACGCTTTCGAAACGGCTGCAGGCGATCGAGGCTGAGCTGGGCTTTCCGCTTTTCGAGCGGCGCGGACCGCGCGGGATGCGGCCGCTGCCAAGCGCCTACGAGCTGGCGCGTGTGGCGGAGCGGATGCTGGAGCACTGGGAAGGGACGCTGATTCGCTTTCGGGAATCCGTCGGCGCCTCGGAAAAGCTGACGATCGTCGGGCCTGAGCTTTTCCTTCGAGAGGTTGTGCTGCCGTGGTGGCTTCAGGCCCCTCGAGGGATGCGCCTTGAGATCTTGGGCACTTCCCTCTCTCGGATCTCGATTGAGGCGCTGCGGATGGGGGTCGATTTCGCGATTCTGGAGCATAAAGAAGAGCTGGCCGACTATATCTGCCGGCCCCTCTACCGGGAGACGTGGGGGATCGTCCGCCATCCTAAATCCCGCTTCAAGAAGCTAAGCGAGCACCGGTGGGGCACGCCGTCCCTCACTCAAAGCCCGGTCGAGACTTGGCTTGTTCGCGAGCAACTCATGGCCCAGCCTTCCTACGAGATCGTTTCCGAGGATCTGACCGCGCTCGCTTTCTGGGTGGCCGAAACCTCGGGCTCCGCCACGGTCATGCCCTGGCATGCCGTCCGGGCAATGGAAGAGGAGGGTCGGGTGAGCTTCGAGAAGCTCGGATCTGGTGCCCGCTCCCAGCTCTTTTTGGCTTACGAACGGGGCACTGGCCATGGAGATCTCGTGCAATCCCTGGTCAAGTTCGCGGCC
>JAYVOO010000401.1:0-5146 GCA_043757905.1 Oligoflexia bacterium | reverse complement strand
TTTTTTCGACACGAAACGCCTGGAAATGGGCGTGCCGGTAAAACTCAGCTACCCGGGCTAGGGTAAACCTAAGCCTAGCCCCGCAGATGCCAGGCCTTGGGTTGCACGAACGCCTGGATGCCGAGCTTCGAAAGCGTGCTGCCCACACCGGAATGCCCACGCCCCGACCACGGGAGCCTAGGGCTCACCCGGTCGCAGCAGTTCCAGTAAGCTGAGCCGGCATTCACCGCCGAAAGAATTTTTAACCCGCGGTCGCGATCGCGCGTATAGACGCCGGCGGTGAGCCCGTAAGCCGTATCGTTCATGAGCACGAGCGCCTCCGCGTCCGACTTCACTTTCTGGATGCCGATCAGGGGCCCGAACGACTCCTCGCGCATCAGCTCCATCGTATGGTTCACGTCGACGAAGACGGTGGGCTCGAAGTACGGACCTTTGCGCCCGGCGATGCGTTTGCCACCGGCGAGTAGCTTCGCGCCCTTGGCTTGGGCGTCAGCCACTTGTTTCTCGAGGAAGTCGAGCTGGGCGGGGCGCGTGAGCGGTCCAATATACGTCTTCTCGTCCAGCGGATCGCCCACGACGAAGCCGCGCACGGTGGATAAGAACGCCTCGACGAATGATTCGTAAATTTGCTCGTGCACGTAGATGCGCTCGACTGAGCAGCAGCTCTGGCCGTTATTGTAAAACGCACCGTCCGCGACTCCTTCGGCCACGGCGTTCACGTCGACGTCCTCGCAGACGTAAGTCGGATCCTTGCCGCCCAGCTCGAGCTGCACGCGGATCATACGGGATGCGACAGCCTCCGCGATTTTCCTGCCGGTTGGATAGGAGCCGGTGAAGAACACGCCGTTCAAAGGCGCTTTCAGAAGCTCGGCACCCACAGCGCCGCCGCCCAGGACAGACTGGAACGCGTCTTTCGGAACACCAGACTCGTGCAGGAGCTCAGTGATCGCGACGCCCGTGAGCGAAGCGAACTCGGAAGGCTTATAAAGGATAGCATTCCCGGTCAGGAGCGCCGGGACAAAGACATTCGAGCCGACGAAATACGGATAGTTCCAGGCGGAGATATTTCCGACGACGCCCAGGGGCTCGTAGCTGATCTTTTCCTCCAGCTTACCCGCGGGATCCGAGTGAACAGTTTCCTGGCGGATGGCCGCTTCGGTGCTCTCGAGGAAGAACGAGATGCGACCGGGCAACGCGCCCAGCTCATTCCGCGATTGCGAGATGGGCTTACCCGTCTCGGAAGTCATGATCTGAGCCAGCTTTTCCTTCCGCTCGACGGTCAGGTCGCGAAACCTCGTCAGGGCTTCGACCCGGCGGGCAAGCGGTGTCTTCGCCCAATCCTTCTGGCCCTTTTCCACCTGCTTGAATTTCGCGGCGACACTGCTTGCATTATCTTCGGCCAGCTCTCCGATCACAGCTTCGGTCGCGGGATTGATGATCTTCATTTCTACTCTCCTTTTAGGGTGCGGACTTCATCGAGGAAGTCCTTCAGAATCAGGCTGCCGTCCAGATGCTTCTGGTCGTCGGCGTACTGAAACTCCGGATGCCACTGGATCGCGTAAACATAGGTTTCGCCGGTTCCTCGCACGGCCTCGATAATCCCGTCCCCTTCCGAACGGGCCTCGACAGCCAGTCCTCGGCCCAGGTCTTTGATGCCCTGATGGTGGACGGTATTGACCTTCGCGCTCGTGACGCCGGGAAAGAGGCGCGAGAGCCGGCTACCCTTTTCGATCAGGATTTGGTGGAAGTTCTTATCGTAAATACTCCAGTCCCGGTGCACGTGCGAGCCCGGCACCTGCTCGGTGATATCCTGATAGAGCGTGCCGCCCATTGCGACATTGATGAGCTGTGCTCCCCGGCAGACTCCGAGCACGGGCTTTTTCTGCGCGAGGAACTCACGGAAGAGCGCCTGCTCGTAAACGTCTCGCACAGGATCACCGCCCCACTCGGGCTTGAGCGGCGTTTCACCGTAGCTCTTGGGCGCGAGATCCGAGCCGCCCTGAAGAACCAGCGCGTCCATCTCAGCCACTTGCTCACTCAGGCTCACAGGCCCAGCCGGCGGCGGAATCAGGTAACAGAGCGCGCCCCCTGACATGATCCACTGGGAAAGCGATTGCTCGAGATAAAGCAGCGTCTTGCCCTTGAAGACCGCGCGTTGGGGGTCCGCATGGAAGAAGCAGGAAGAGATGCCGATCTTGAGCGCCACGATTACGCCAGCGCTTCGGAGAAGATCCGGCGGAAGTCATCCGAGGAGACCGCGCACGGATTGCATTGGTGGCAGACGTCCTGAGTAGAGACTTCGACCAATCGGTCGAGCTTTTCTTTGCCGACTCCTGCTGCGCTTAACCGTGCCGGAATCCCGCACTGGGCCTTGAGGCCCGAGAGCCACTGGATGACGGCTTCGCCAGGCTCCACGCCATCGCCTACCAGGCCCAGCGTCTGTGCTAGCACCGAAAAGCGCTCTGGCACCGCCTTCACGTTCATCTTGAGAGCATGGTCGATCATGATTCCGTTGGCCAAGCCGTGATGCAGGTCCGCGACCGTTGAGAGCGCGTGCGCGCACGAATGCACAAGGCCCAGCCCCTTTTGAAAAGCGATCGCGCCCATCATGGACGCCATCATCATGTCGCCGCGGGCTTCGATGTTCGAAGGCTCGCGCACGCTCTTGAGCAAGCTCTTCGCCGCGAGCCTGACGCCCTCGAGCGCGATGCCGTCGCGGATCGGATGGAATCCCTTGGCTAGATAAGCCTCCACGCAATGCGTGAGGGCGTCGAAGCCGGTCGCGGCCGTGACGTTCGCGGGTAGTTCGAGCGTGAGCTCCGGATCGGCAAAGACCGCGCGCGCAAGAAGCTTGGGCGAGAAAATGATCTTCTTAAGATGGGTCTCGTCGTCGGAGACCACCGAGCTGCGGCCTACTTCACTGCCGGTACCGGAAGTCGTCGGCACCGCGATCCAGAACGGCACTTCCTGATCGAAGGGCCTAGCGCCCGGCTTGTCGTCTTCGTAATCAAAGAGATCGCCAGGATGGTTGACCATGAGCGCGATCGCCTTGGCGACGTCCAGCGCAGCGCCTCCGCCAAAGCCCACGATCCCATCGGCTTTGTGGTCGCGGTAGGCTTTCACCCCCGCCATGACCTGCGCCTTGCCCGGGTTGCCCCAGATTCCGGAGAACGCGCCCGGCGCGACCGACTTTTCGAGGTCCGCTAGGTGCTGCTTGAAGACCGGCAGCGCGGCAAGGCCCTTGTCCGTGACAACGAGCGGGCGCTTCACGCCGTTCGACTTGAGATACTCGCCGATCTGCGAGCGCACGCCTGGGCCGAAGTGGATCGGAGTGGGGAAACTGAAGCGGTAAGTAGCCATGATTGGGTTCTCTCCTTAAGAAGGTATTAAATGATCTCGAAGTACCGTTGCAGCTCCCACCCGGTGACCGAGTCCTGGAACTGGCGCCATTCCCATTCGCGGGTCCGAACGAAATGATCGACGAAGCCGTCCCCGAACAGTTCGCGGGCGAGCTTCGAGTCGGCAAGCTGTCGGGTGGCTTCATGAAGGTTGCGCGGCAAGCGAGGCGCGTCCTCTTCCTTGCAGTTGTAGGCGCTGCCCACAACCGGCTTGTGCGTAAGCTTCAGGCCATTCTCGATTCCGTAGAGCCCAGCCGCGACTGTGGCCGCAACCGCAAGATAGGGATTCACGTCCGAACCTGGAACGCGCGCCTCGACGCGCGTGGAGCTCGCATTGCCCGGGATCACTCGGAAAGCGACCGTGCGATTATCCACGCCCCAGCTGACTTTCGTGGGCGCCCAGTAGCCGTCGACGAGGCGTTTGTAGCTGTTCACGTTCGGCGCGAGAAACGGCAGGATGTCGGGCAAGCAGTGCAGAAGCCCCGCGAGGAAGCTCCGGAACGTGTCGCTCATCTTGAGCGGGTCCTTGGCGTCGTAGAATAAGTTCGTCTTGTCGTCACGCAAGCTCAGATGCGTGTGCCCGCTGCAGCCTGGGAGCAGCGAGTTCCACTTCGCCATGAAACTGGGAAGAATCCCGAAGCGCGATGCGATCTCTTTCGCGCCCGACTTGAAGAGCACCGAGCGATCCGCCGCCGTGAGCGCGTCGGAATAAAGGATCGCGGCCTCGAAGACGCCAGGACCGGTCTCCGTATGCAGGCCTTCGATTGGAACCCCGAACGCACCCAGCTCATCCATCAGCGCGTTAAAGAACGGGAGATTCTGATTCATGCGCAAGAGCGAGTAGCCGAACATCCCAGGCGTGAGCGATTCCAGGTTCGTGAACTTCTTCTCATTCACGCTTTGCGAGGTTTCCTTGAAATTGAACCACTCGAACTCCATCCCAGCGCTCGCCTTGTAGCCGGCCTTCTCGCCACGCTTGATCACCTTCTTAAGGAGTTGGCGCGGGCACACGTCCAGGGGTTGGCCTTTGCCATCTTCGAAGTCGGCGAGGAAGAACGGGATGTTCCCGTCCCAGGGCACCTTCCGGTAGGTGTTGAGGTCCACGCGCGCGAGCGCGTCCGGATAGCCCGTGTGCCAGCCGGTGTAGGCGACGTTGTCATAGCAGACATCGCCCGAGTCCCAGCCGAAGACGACATTGCAGAAGCCGAAGCCGCTTTCCAAAGCCGAGATCAGCTTTTTCTTGTGCAAGTATTTTCCACGCAGCACGCCGTCGATGTCAGTGATGGCGACCTTCACCTTCTCGAGGCTGGACTCATTGAGTTCCTTGAGGATCTTGGACAGGACGGCCGCGTCTTTTTCCATAGGCCTGGATAGTAAGGCAGACCTTGGAAGCAAATCAAGGACATGCCGAAAGCGCGTGCTTTCGTTTCCGCATCGTGCGAATGCAGGCGGGTGCGAACCCGCGCTCTCCTTTTCACTTTCTGTCTGGTCGGAATTCATTTTTCGGCGAGCCTTTACGCCATCTTCATGCAGCTCGGCTGCTCGGCGTCGGCCGCGCTGCCCCTGCTGCCTGCCTGGTCCTGCCGCCTTGGCGTCTGGCTCGAATGGCTCCTTCTGACACCCCTGCTCGCCCTTCCGCAGGTCATCCCATTGCCGGGGTCGAGCCTTTCGGCGCCCTTTCTTGCGGTCGGGGCCCTCCTGAACAGCATGCTGCAGGTACTGGCACTTGAAACCACCGCAGAAATACT
>JAYVOO010000400.1:0-5162 GCA_043757905.1 Oligoflexia bacterium | reverse complement strand
TGTCTTTTTCCAGAGCGCTCTCAGCTCTTCGAAGCGCGTGCGGCTCGGCTCCCAGTCGGTCGAGATCGCAAGCGCCTCGGCTTCGCGAACGACGCGGTTTCGGTCCTCGGCCCTTTCGCGCGTCTCTTTCGTCGCCGCACTCTTGCACTCTTGAAGGAGAGCCTGGGTTTCCTGGCGGACTTCCTTAAACTGCGTTTCCGCGGAAGGCGCCTGTCCCTGATACTGAGCGATGTGCTTGTCGACTCCCTGAAGCTCGGTCTCGAAGCCTGAGACACCCTTCAGCGCCTGAGCCAGGCTCGTTCCGCTCTTGGCCAGGATCTTCTCGAGAAGCTCATGAACTTGAGATTTGACCGCTGCGACCCGGGCGGACTGCTTCGCGACCTCTTCGGCGACTTGAGCTGAGATCGTGGCCTGATAACCCTCGAACTCGACCTGAAGTTCGGCTGCGCCCGTGGCCGGCATCGGGGCTTTCTTCCATCTTTCTTCGATCTTCTTCGCGACCCCCGCGCGCGAAACGAGCGTCGAGGCGCCTTCGGCCGCGATCTTCATCTCTTTCACAAGCTCCTGCTTGGCCTGGATCACCGAAGTCTCGACCCGCTGAATGCGGCCGAGCTTCATGTTCATCTGGCGGGTGTACATTTCAAAAAGCTTGCTGAAAACGGCCTCGTGTTCGCGGTTCGCGCCCGAGGGCTTTGCGCCGATCTCAAGCCATAGAAAACGAAGTTCTTTGATCTGAGAAGGGACGACATCTTCGAAGGCTGAGGGCTTGAATTGCACGGGTTCGCGCGCGTTGACCAGCGTTTTGGCGGTGAAGTCGATCGGCTTGCTGGAGTGCTGGGAAAGGACAGCTTTGAAACCTTCGAGCACGATCAAGCGCATCCGGCCACAAACGGCCCAGCCGCGGTCGCTCAGCGACTTGAACTGCTGCCAGATCTTATGGTCCTTCCGTCGCTCCAGGCTTCCGAGCGAGCGCATTTCTTTAGCGTACTCATTGAGCTGCGCAGTCAGGTCAATCGAGGTCTTGAGGGCGATCTCAGGGTCTTGCTCCACCTCGAGTGCGCTGATCGTCTGCTCGAGCTGGGTTTGGATGCGGATCGCGATATCGGTACGGGCCCAAGTATCCCACTTCGCTTCGGCGGCGACCGCCGTGAGCTGATTGGAAAGGTCCTTGATCTGCGCTTCAATCGCGTTCAGTTTTTCAGGATATTCCCGCTTCCACTGCCGCATCGACGCGGCTTCGCTTCTCAGGCGGCCCAGTTCCGGACCGGCCTGCGGCTGTGCGAGCCGTCCGCCGACACTTTGAACGCGGTTCGCGAGCTTTTCGAGTTTCTCCAGGCGGCGCTTTTTGTCGGCTTCCTGTTTCCGGGTTTTTTCTTCCTTCGCCCTCTCGCTAGCGAGCCGTTGGCGCGCGCGGTTCTCCTCGACCGCTGGGTTTAATAGCGGCTGAGCGGGAGAAGCCTCCTCGCCTGGAGCTTGGAGTGGACTTACCGGGCGTGGGGCGGAGCGCATGGCCAGAACTTCCTCAAAGCTCTCGGGCAAGTTCAGCTCGGGCGGAAACGTGTATTTTTCCGTGAGGTCCTGCCAGCGCGTCTGGAGTTGAGCGAGCTCGGCTTTCGGGAGGCCGCGCGAGGCATCGACTTTATGCGAGATCTCTTCGAGCTCGGCGACCGTACGGTCATACTCCTCGACATCGCGCTTGAGCCGCTCCCGAAGCGCGTGAAAGTCAGTGTAAACTACGCTCTCCTGATCGATGTCTTCGTCCACCATTTCCGGATCGTAAACTGTCGAAAGGAGATCGCGCGCCTCGCTCCAGTCGGGCGTCTTGAGAAAGGCCTGGATCTGGTCGGAGAGGGGGGCGAGCATCTGAAGTTTGAGCTCCATTCCGGACGACCCGGTCTCGCGCAGGCGCTTTTCGGCGGCCCGTTTCACTTTCTTGTCGAACTCGCTCCGGCTGACGCGCTTCAGGGCCGCTTCGTCTGTGATCAGGCTGACGATCCTGAGCTGCAGTGCCTGATCGCTCAGGGAATGCAGCACGCGGGTGACGGTGTGCTCGGGCTGTTGAGTGATGAAATCCTGGAGCTGATCGTCGTTGAACGCACTGAGTTCGGCTTCCGCCATCAAATGCTCGGAGGTTTCGCTGTCTTCGGTTCCGGGCGCGCCGGGCGCGGTCGGCGCGTCGGGCGTGCCGTTTTCGGGCGAAATAGGAGGCTTCGTTTTGAGCTTTTGAAGCAACGATGAAAAAGTTCCGTATAAATCAGCCATTCATTTACCCCTGTTCAGAGACTGCAGGCACTATAAGTTACATAACCATCTGGGCGCATCAAGTAGAGCGCGTTTTCTTTCAAACCTTTGGACCGGTAAATCCATCTAGCGCATCGAGTCATTGCATTTGAGCTAGTGGGGCCAGAGCCTTCGATCAGGACGGAAGTGCGGATGGAAGCGGGCGCCCTAGCCTCGTTTCTACCGTGAACGGGCTGGCCGAAGTACTTAAAAATGACGAGATATTTGCGATCTTCCGAGGCATAACTGCGGGAAAGCGGGGTGACTGCCATGTCGATCGAGGAAACTTTCGGGAACTTTTTCAAGTCAGACGTCCAGTCGAGTGGCTCGAAGCTCTTCTCCCAGGAGAAGATCTCGATCGCGAGCGCATCCGACACGGGTGTTCACGCCTATGTGCGTGTCGCGCCGCCTTTCAAGGTCCAACTCGCTTCGAGCGATATCGCGAGTGAGACATTCACTGCTGATTGCAACTGCCCGGTCGCCAAGAAGGGACGCCTTTGCAAGCATATTTGGGGAACGCTCCTCGGAGTCGCGGAAAAGTATCCGGATTTCTTAAGCGCGAAGACCACGATCGAGAAGTCAAGCGCTTCACCCGCGCGCGCGGAGAGTGTTCAGTCCGATGCGAAGGCTGCAAAAATCGCCGAGGCGACAAAGCGCAAGGAGGATTACGCAGCCGCCGCCAAGGTGCGCGCCTCCGAATACCGGAAAGACCAGTACCAAAAGGCCAAGGCGCGCGCGAAGGGCAAGAAGGGCGGAGGGAGCCGAGAAGAAGCCGCGCCCGCAAAAAGCCGGCTCACCCTGCCAGCGGAAGTCGAAGCCGCCTGCACCTATTTTTCCTTGAATGGCTTTCCGATGGATCCCGGTCCGTCTGAGGACATCGCCAACGAAGCAAAGAAAAAGCTCTCGCGCGTCTTTCACCCGGACAAGGGGGGGAGCCACGAGGAGATCGTGGAGCTGAACCGCAACTGGGAGCTGATCGTCGATTACCTGCGGGCCTGACGAATGTTCTACGCCCGGCAGATCCAAACCGGGTAGCTCGCGTCACGCTGACGGCTTCTTGATCGATGATCACATCGATTGGCACTCCCTCGCCTGCGGCCGCGAGGAGTCCTAGAAGAACGATTCTAGGAGCGTTATCCATGAATTTCGCAGCGGTTTATTCTAGACTGAACTCAAGGAAAATTAGAAATTGCAATGATATGGGTGGGTAGCACGTAGCTCTGAGCGCCTTATGCCGCCCGGACCGGCTGCCCACAGATGATGTCCAGCTGCTTCTGAATCGACTGATACATGAGAAGCGCGAAGCCGAAGCCCAGCATCCCGATTCCGATCAGGCAGATGAGAAGTACGCGGAAGGGCAGGTGCTGGCCATTCAACGCCGAATCCGATCCGAAGCCGATCGTCAGGATCGCGCCAAACAACGGAATCAAGCCACAGCCTGTGACGAAGACGACCAGGCTCTGGCGGACGAATCGAAGCTCACTGGGGGCAAGCTCTGTAAAATTCTCATCCATTCCCCAGAGCACGGGATAGATGCGGTTCAAGCAGACCCAGAGCAGGAACAAAAAGGAATAGTTCAGGGCGACCATCCAAGACAGAGTGATCGAGACCAGGAAGTGCAAGTAGATTCCCGGCGCGACCGGGCCTGCGGCGGCCTCAATTCCGTGAGGAAAAATCCATGCACCCGGTAGCCAGCCCAAGGTGCATGTAGCTGCGAGCACCCAAGGCAGGCGCAAGGCGATCCGCCTGAGGCGCGCTTCCTGGCCGGGCGCTACTCTCGGAGCAGCGCCTGATTTGACCGAACGGAACGCGCGAAAGAGCGGTGCCGCCCAAAGGCAGACGATCAGGAGGCAAGCGGTGTAAGTGATGCCGTTATAGATGCCGACCAGCCGCCGAAAGGCCTCGCGTTGGGAGTCATCCAGCTCGGTTAGAATCCTAAGCGAGTTATACGCGATATTGAGCGCGCTTCCGATCAACTGAGGCAGGAGCATCGCCCCCAGGCATAAAAGTACGGCACTTCCGTGGATCCTGAAGCGGTTGATTCTCGACTGCGCCACTTTGACCGTGAGCGCGTTCTCGAGAGTGATGGCCCACGCGTCGGCGGAAATTGCGCGCGCTTCGGGTTTCTCGTTTAGGCATTGGACCAGGGCTTGTCTCACGATCACAGGAAATTCAGCGAGAACCCCTTCTGCCTCGGTCTGGTCCTTGGGCCTCGATCCCGTCAGGAGCTCGACCAAGACGATGGCGAGCGAATAAAGGTCGCTTGCGGGAGTCAGCCGGAACTTGTTCCAGGGCTCCGTCATGAGAATGAACTGCTCGGGGCTCATATAGCCGGGAGTTCCGCCCGAAGAGCCGTGGCCGGAATCAGGATCGGAGAAGAGCACCGCTGTGTTGAAGTCCGTCAACATCGGGCGACCATAACTCGTCACCAGAATGTTTGCAGGTTTGATGTCGGAATGGACCACGCCGCGCTCGTGCGCGAAGCTCAGCGCGGAACAAAGGCGGATGCCGAGCTTGATTGTTACTTCCAGGCGGCTTTTCCCGTCGAATTCGTCGCGCTCGCGGTAAAGTGTGGGATTGAAGACGGCGCCTCCGATCGACGTCAGGTCGAGGACTTCGAGGAAGGGGCGCGTGCCCTGGTTCTTCCAAGCCTGAATGAGGTCTTGAAGCGTCAAGCCCGCGACATACTGCATGCAGATCAATTTTAGATTTTGCTCGGGTAGGCGCTTCTCGGAATAGACCGTCACGATCCCGTCATGGATGAGCGGTGCCATGCGGCGCGCTTCCTCGCCTCGGTCGTAGGAAACTTTGATCGCCACCTCGCGCTGAAGTGCTTCGTCACGAGCCAGATAGACATGCGAGAACGAACCCTTGCCCAAGTG
>JAYVOO010000399.1:0-5181 GCA_043757905.1 Oligoflexia bacterium | reverse complement strand
GCTGGCAGCCCGATCTGCTCCTGGGTCTCGAGCTCAAGGGCCGGCAGGCCGTGCTCGTAGGCAAAGGCCGGATCGGAAGCGAGACGGCTCGCCTTTTCAGCGGTATCGGCCTGAAGGTGGCATGGATCACGCGGGACGACTCGGCCCGAGAGATCGCTGCGAAGCTCAGGGGCGCGCAAGTCCTTTCCCTGCATGTTCCCCTCACGCCGAAAACCCGTCATTGGCTCGACACCCGGAAGCTCGCGCTCCTCCCGAAAGACGCGATCGTTCTGAACACGACACGCGGCCCGGTTGTGGATGAGAGAGCGCTGATCGAAACCCTAAAGAAGAAGCGGATTTTCGCCGCCGGCCTCGACGTCTATGAACACGAACCTGCGATCCCTCTGGCGCTCCGCAGGCTGCCCAACGTCGTGCTTCTCCCCCACCTGGGCAGCGCGACCGAGCAGGCAAGAGCCGGCATGGCCCGGCTCGCAGTCCGGGGCGTGCTTGCCCTATTGAATGGCGGATCGCCCGCGAACGAAGTAAAATTTTAGCCTATGGCCAAGAACGCACACCGTATCTTCATTGTCTCCGATGGCACCGGCGAGACCGCCGCCCAGATGGCGAAAGCCGCCATGGTGCAGTTCAGCGACCAAGACGTTTATTTCACCCGCTATAAGAATGTCCGGAACGAGGGCCAGATCCAGGCCATCTGCGAGGAAGCGGGCAAGAACAAGGACCTGCTGGTTTACACGATCGTCTCACCGCAGCTTCGCGCGTTTCTCGTGACCCAGGCCCGCGAGAAGTCGCTCCCCTGCGTCGACTTGCTCGGGCCGCTGCTGGTCGGCCTCGCGAGCCACTTCGGGTTTCAGCCGAAATCTATCGCCGGCCTCCTCCATGACGTCAACGAAGAGTACTTCAAACGCATCGAAGCAATGGAGTACACCATCGCCCACGACGACGGGCGCGACCTGACTGGCCTCGAGAAAGCCGACATCGTCATTCTTGGAATCTCGCGGACGTCAAAGACGCCGCTTTCGATGTACCTCTCCCACCAAGGTTGGAGGGTCTGCAATATCCCCTTAATCCATGGGTTCGAAGTCCCGGCGGAGGTCTTTCAGGTCGATCAACGGCGAGTGATCGGCCTGACCATCAACCCGGAAGACCTGGCCACCATCCGGCGGGCAAGGCTGGAACGCCTGGGCCAATCCGAAGGGGGCGAATACGCTGACCCGGATAAAGTGAACCAAGAGCTCGAGTGGGTCACTGAAATCTATAGGAAAAACAGGCGCTGGCCAATTTTCAACGTCACCGGCAAGGCGCTGGAGGAGACGGCTTCAGAAATCATTAAGCTCATGGCATCAAGACGCTTGACGCCGCCGCATACTTTGGAAAATATGCCCCCCACGAGTCCACCTGTGACTCAGGAAAGCTTACCCGGCGACAAAAGTCCTGGGGCGGGTAAGAAGTCGGGGAATAACGTCAGTCAAGCTAAGGCCCGAAAGTAATCGGGCCTGCTCCGTGTCCTGCCTCCCAGAGCGGCAGACACGACAGTGAATCATGACCAGGCCGGCCCTCAAGGCCGGCCGAGATCTGAAGTGGGGAATTCGTTTTATGGCACGTGGCAATCAAGTTTGGTTCAACGGTAAGATTATTCCGGTCGAGAGCGCGAGGATTAGCCTCTTCACACACGGTCTGCATTACGGCATGGGCGCCTTCGAAGGCATCCGCGCTTACAAGCAGACCAACGGCGGCGGAGCGGTTTTCCGCCTGCGCGAGCATATGATCCGGCTCTTTGAGTCCTGCAAGATTTTGGATATCACCCTACCCTTCACGCTCGACCAGCTGGTCGACGGAGCGGTCGCGACCTGCAAAGCCAACGGCTTCGAGGAATGCTACATCCGCCCGATCACCTACATCGCGGACGGCCCGCTAGGTGTGAATCCCGGCACAAACCCTCCAATCGATGTCGCCATCCTAAACTGGGAATGGGGCAGCTACCTAGGCGACAAAGGCATCCATGAAGGTGCCCGCCTGAAGATCTCCAGCTTTGTCCGCCCACACGTGAACTCCGCCATGACCAAAGGCAAGATCACCGGCGGCTACGTCAACGGCGTGATCGCCAAGCGCGAGGCGATCGCAGCGGGCTTCGATGAAGCGTTGATGCTCGATCCGGACGGCTTCCTGACCGAAGGAACGGGCGAAAACCTCTTCATGGTCAAGAATGGCATCATCAAGACCACCTCGCTCACTTCTATCCTGAATGGCATCACCCGCCAGACGGTCATGGAGTATTTGAACCACGTCTACGGCGCTAACAAGATCCAGGAGACCCGCTTCACCCGCGATGAGCTCTGGTGCGCCGACGAAGTGTTCCTGACCGGCACGGCCGCTGAGATCACGCCCGTGAAGGAAATCGATGGACGCGTCATCGGCACCGGCCGCCCGGGACCCATCGCTGCCAAACTTCAGAAGGATTACGCAGCCATTGTGCGCGGCACCCTTCCCGAGTACGGCAAGGGCTGGCTCACACCGATCAAGTAAGCGAAGGAGCGGGCGATGCTCGTCGGAGTCGGCCGCATCGTCCTCGAGTTCTACAACAACGCGAGCGTCACCAAGAAGCGGCGGGGGCTCGAAGAGCTTTGCGCGGACATGCGCAAGAAGTTCAACATCTCAGCACTCGAAATCGCCGACTTTGACGACGTCGAGCGCTGCGTAATCGGCTTCGCGGCCGTCATCCCAGAGAACTGGTCGAACATCTCGGCCGAGCACTTCGTCGAGAAGATCTGCAAAACAATCGACGAGACGGCGTTTGCGAGGGTGACGGTTGAGGACTGGGATTTGCTCAGCCACGGGGACTGACGGCGGGGTTCAGTCATTCCAGGGGCAGGTGCCGACCCTCATGCCCCGAAAAATAAAACAGGGACACACGGCCATCTCAAACTGAATCGTGGGGCAAACTCGGGCGGCGGGCTGGGTTTGTGATTTTTTCATACTTTGCCTGGTAAATCCCTGCTCTTCGATAAATGAAATGGAAGCGATTGCGCCTGTTCTGGAGTCCGTCGGCGTTGACACACCTTGCCCGCGAGGGATTTGCCGCGTTTTTCAGGGCTGCACCAGCTTTTAATCTAAAATTTATTTAAGAAATCACGCGTGACACAGTTGTATGAGGAACGCGCAGCTGCTTAAATCAAAAGGAGTCCAGACAAAAGGAATTGAAATTGAGCCCGAAAAACCCCCAAAATACCGAGAAGCCCAAGGCAGCTAAGGCGCGCCGGGATCATCACGCACCGGCTCGCCGGGCGAATGACTATCAGACGGGTCAGGTGCTCTGGACCTTCTTTGTCGCGATGGCGGTGGCTGTAGCCGCGCTCCAGCATGTTTTCAGCGAAAAGCCCTACCAGTTCACCGACGCGGTCGCCGCGCGCGCGCCGGCCTCACTCTCCATTCTCGCACCCGAGCGCCAGTAACCTCTCCTGCCGCTCGCCCTTGCGTCCAGACCGCTAGTCGTCTAAAGCTTGTTCCCGATGACCAACCATTGGCTGCTCAAGACCGAACCCTCGACCTATAGCTTCGACCAGCTCCTCCAGGACGGGAAGACCAACTGGAACGGTGTCCGCAACTTCCAGGCGCGCAATAATCTCCGCTTGGTCGAGAAGGGCGACCTCTGCCTCGTCTACCATAGCGGTGACGTGAAGGCCGTGGTCGGCGTCGCCCGGGTGGCGCGCGCGGGATACCCGGATCCCGATCCGAAGAAGAAGGGCGAATGGGTCCAGGTGGACCTCGAGCCGGTTCAAGGGCTGAACGCTCCGGTCAGCCTGACCACGATCAAATCCACCGCTAGCCTCCAGGCCTTGCCGCTGATCAAGCATTCGCGCTTGAGCGTGATGCCGGTCACGCCGGAGCATTTCAAGACCATCCTCAAGATCGGCGGGTCTTCGAAGTGAAAGACTGGGCCGACTTCCTGTTAGCCGAACCGGATCAGCGCTCGGATGCTCCGCGCTCCATCGATGGGATCGATGGCGTCGGGGACCGGCTCCGGGCCGCGGCGTTCGCGGAAATCCAGGCTCGGGAAGCCTTTCGCTGGGCGGCAGATGAATTCTCTGACGCACCCCCTGAGCTCCGTGATGCGTGGAGAATCCTCGCTCGCGAGGAAGAAAAGCATATGAACTGGCTGCTGGGCCGAATGAGAGAGCTCGGCATCGAGATTCGAGCCCGCCGCGTTTCAGATCAACTGTGGCGTTCATTGATATCTTGCAAATCACCACGGGAATTTGCGGTCTTCATGGCGAGCGCCGAAGAACGGGGTCGCCGCGCCGGGGAGAGATTCCATCAGGCGCTGCTAAAAAAAGATCCCATCACGGCCGGCATCTTCGGCAAGATCGCCGAAGAGGAAGTCTCGCATATCGAATTGGCGAGAAAACACTATCCCGACGCGATGATCGGCTCTGCTTTCGCCCAACCTGCCCAGATCTAAGGTTTTGGCCTGTCGGTTGCACTACTCTCGCACGTGGAACTGGGTTCCACACGTGGCCCGGAGGTTTAACAGGTTCGCCCTTCGGGCCACATTTTTTTACTTCCCCGAACTGCCGAAACCCTTGTCGCCGCGCGAGGTCTCGTCGTGCGAATCGACTTCCAGGACGACAGGCGTCGCGATGGGAAGGATCAGAAGCTGCGCGATCCGTTCGCCGCGCTTCAGGCTGATCACTTCCCCTGAAATATTCCAAAGCACGATATGCACTTCGCCGCGGTAGCCTGCGTCGATCACGCCGCCCGCGGTCTTCACGCCCTTTTTGGCAAGCGATGAGCGATCGGCAACCATGCCCACATATCCTTCCGGCACGGCGACGGCGATGCCGGTGCGGCTCATTTTTCCCTGGCGCGGTTCGAGTAGGATATCTTCCAGGCTGTAGAGATCCATACCGGCGTCGTGCGCATGCGCGCGCGTAGGCAGCACTGCATCGGGCGACACCTTGCGGATCGAGATCGTTTCGGGATGGGTGGAATTTGAGCTGGCCATGGGTCCTTACCTCGTGGTTTCGTACTCTCAAATGATCCTACCAAAGGCCATATTATTCGATCACGATGGGGTTCTCGTCGCCAGCGAGCCGATTCATTGGGCGGCATGGGTGAAGCTGCTGGAAGAGCTCGGCTTGCCAGGCGACCTGACGGGCATCCAGGCGCAAGTCGGCAAGACCTCCC
>JAYVOO010000398.1:0-5223 GCA_043757905.1 Oligoflexia bacterium | reverse complement strand
CGATCGGCGCGAAGGGCGTGATCCGCTCTTTCTCGCCTTTGCCCTTCACGCGGAGGTAACCCAGCATGAGATCGATGTCATGGGTTGCCAGCCCGGCGAGCTCCGAGACTCGCATACCTGTCGCGTAGAGGAGGTAAACGATCGCTCGGTCACGCGCGCGCAGCGCCTCGAGCAGCTTGCGGGAATGCGGGTACTCGAGACCTCTCTCGGCGGCCTCGAGCAGCGCGGTGACTTCCTCGGCGGTGAGGGACTTGGGAAGCCGGCGCGTGAGCTTCGGACTCTCGATCCGGTCCATCGGGTTCTCGCGCAGGCCTTCCTCAAGGCAGAGGTGTCGAAAGAACTGCCGGAGCGCGCTCAGTTTGCGCGCGATCGAAGCCGGTCCCATGCTCGCGATGCGCAGGTGCGCGACATAAGCCTCGACGGATTCCTGGGTGACGGGGACCGCCTGGCCAGAAGCCTTGCGCCAAGCGGCGAACTGCCGGAGGTCGCGTCCATAGGCTTCGACCGTGCGGTCGGAAGCCGAGCGGTCCACGCGCTGCGCTTCGATAAAGGAACGAATCTGGGATTCCACTCCTTTCAGGATAAATGAAAAAGGCCCGACTCACAGAATCATTCTGTGGAGTCGGGCCTTGCTTAGTTCTGAGGGTCCTGTGCATCTGCTACTGCTTTAGCTCTAAGTGACTTCGGGCATTTAGTCTTAGCGACAACTCAACTTGCCCCAACTCTGCTTTCACTTCCGCTCTGCTTGGACTCCTGATGACCCTCAGGTTGGAGAATTCTTAAATCGGCAGTTCGTAGACCTGGCCATTGTTCATGTACAGGTAGAATTTGCCGCCGTAGAGCCGCGTGCCGTAGTGGCCGATGTCGATTCCCATTCCGGTCACGCAGAGATTGGCCTGCGAATTTGGATACTGCTGAGGATACTGCTGAGGATACTGATTGTAAGTCTGCTGCGTCTGGTATCCGCCCATCCGATAGCTGATGTCACTGAGGGTCAGTTGGCTAAGCGTGATGGATCCGTTGATGGAGGCCTGGCCAGGTACCACGATGTTCTGCGAAGTGTTCTGGGGATATTGCACGCCGCCCGCGTACTGCTGCTGCGGGTAGGGCTGGCCGCCGATCGGATCGATGCTCATCGAGACCCTTGTGCCTTCGTAGGTCTGGATCTGGTAAGGCCCCGAGCCGCCGGGTCCGCCGAGGAGGATCTGTCCGCCGGCCGGGCCGCTGCCCGCGTTCGGCAGCTGGCCGCCGCGGATGTTGGCGTAGCTCACGTAGATGCCCTGGCCCGTGAAGCCGATCTGGCCCGTGAGAGGCATGCAACCTCCGCCGACTCCGGGTGGTAGCGGGTAGTTTGGCCCTGGCGGCAGCGGATAGACTCCGTTGTCGACCGGGGGCTGGGTGTTCCCGCTGTTGCGGGAGCCGCAGCCGATGAGTGCCGGGAACGTGAGGACCGCCATCAGGAGGGCGATTCGTTTTTTGATTCTGTTCGAATGTTTCATAATTTACTCCTTCTCTCTTCTCTGCTGAAGAGGCCCAGCACTCTTGCGCTCAGGCACTCTCTTGCGGCGTCTCTCTTTGCCGCTGTCTCTCTCAGATAGTTACTAGAGCAAGCGCGATGCCAGGTGGGTCCAAAATGACCCCTGTGTCGGTGATGACACTAAGTGCCTGATTTAGCTGAGATGAGTGAGTAGGGGGTGATATCGGCGTGGGAGGATAACTGTCCAAGCTTTCGACACGTGTGAAGCGCGCTCGGGCGAGTCGTCGAAAAAGCAGCGTAAATCAGCCGAAAAAACGACGAAAAAAAAGCCAGGGATCGTTCCCTGGCTTTTTTGCATCGAAACTCGCGGCGACTTGGCGCCGAGAGGGTCGGAACTTGGAGTGACTGAGGATCAGTAGAAAGTCAGCACCTGGCTGGACTGCGTGTTGTTCACGTAGACCTCGACCGAGCCGGAGAGCGTGGTGCCCCGGTGGGTGAGATTCAGCGCGATGCTGCTCACGCAGACTCCGCCGATCGGTGCGCCCTGGGGGGCGTAGCCCGAGTTGTAGCCGTAACCCGTGTTGTAACCATTGTTATAGCCGTAGTTCGAATAGCCCGTGTTCGGATAGGAAGTGCCGTAGGTATTATTATAACCGTTTCCATAGGGGCTTGAGCCAACCTGCTGGAGAATCGCCTGCTGGGCCGAGGCGCTCAGCGTGATCGTCCCGACCGCGCTTGCGATCGCCGGAGGCGTTCCGTAATAATTGCCGTAATAACCGCTATAATTCGGGTTTTGCTGGACGGTGGCGACGGTCATCGCGACCGTTCCCATCTGGCCCGAGCCGATCAGCGGTCCAGTGATCACCGAGCCGCCCAGCACGATCGTGCCGCTCGTCTGGTTATTGCCCGGATACTGCTGGGTTCTCGTCAGCCTGCCACCGAGGATTTGGCCCGACTCCTGAGGGTCGTACCCGATGCTGCTCGCGGAGAAGGGGATCGGGCCCGTGATCGCCAGGCAGCCTGCCGAAATCGTTCCCGCCTGGTAGCCGATGGCAGAAGTCGAGCTCTGCGAGTTCTGTCCGCAGTTTGTCAGGATTGGCGCCACGGCGATCATCGACGAAATGGCCAAAATACGGTTCAAATTCAATTTTTTCATACCCGCTACCTCCGCAGTTCGCTCTCTCGACCAGCCCGCTCGGGTGTGCGGCTGGTAATGTACAACTTCAGAAACTACTCGGGGTGCACTAGAGCAAGGCGAGTGCCAGTCGTGTCAACGCGGACACACCCCCGCAAGCGCGTGATTTCATGGAAGGCCGGTCACAAGGCGACGCGGAGGCAGTCCCCGCGGGCTGTCAATTAACTTTACACCTGTTGAGTGTAAGTAAGGCGCTCTTGGGCGAAAGGGCGGACCCTTTGGATTTGCGGTACTGGTCTACGGCCTGGGCGATCCCGAGGCTGAGAGTCTTCTGGCCGTCGGGGGAGAGCGCCAGCCCGCGGTCGCGAGCGCTGTTGAGAAAGCCCGCTTCGACCAGGACGCTCGGCATGTCCGCTCCGAGCAATACGTAGAAAAGCGCTTGTTTCACGCCGCGGTTGCGGCTGGCAGAGCGCGTGGAACCAGAGACCGCGCTTGAGAGATGCGACTGGAGCGCACATGCCAGGCGCTTGCTCTCCGAAAGGTTTGCGTCGAGCCTGAGGTCCTTGAGGATCAGCGCCACGTCGGCCTGCTCCGGGCTCGCGGTGTCTTCGGGTTCGAGCACCGAGTTCTCGAGCTGGGCGAGTCGGCGCGAGGTGGCGTCGGTAGCGTTGTTCAGGATGTACGTCTCGATTCCCGATGCCGAGCCGCCACCGCGCGTGTCGGAGTTCATGTGGATCGAGAGGAAAACGTCGGCGCCCAGCTTGTTGGCGAGCGCGGTGCGGGCCGGGAGCGAGATGTCTCGATCGGACTCGCGCGTGAGAATGACCGAGTAGCCTTGCGCGCGCAGCTGCTTCGCCGTCTGCTGCGCGAGCTTCAAAGTGACTTCCTTCTCGGAGACCGCGCCCTTCGCGCCGTGGTAGATTGTCCCGTGATCCGAGCCACCGTGGCCGGGGTCGATGACGACGCGGAACGGACGCGCGCGGAGAAGGTCCATCCCGGCGAACGCGGTGGCCGAACGGGCGCATGCCAGCGCCAGAATCAGAGCCGCCATCCGAATTATTTTCAATTGCCGCGCCTTCATTTTCTTCAAACCCCTTGCCGCCTGACTCTAGCTTATGGGAAGCAACCCATCATGAGCAAGCCTCCGTCTTCGAATGCGCTGATCCGCCTCGGCGAATGGTTCGAGCGTCAAAAACGCATCCTGCCCTGGCGAAACGACCCCAGCCTCTACCGCGTTTGGATTTCCGAGATCATGCTCCAGCAGACGCAGGTCGTGGCGGTTGTTCCATTTTTCGAGCGTTTCGTGGCCGCTTTTCCCGATGTCGGTAAATTGGCGCGCGCCAGTGAGGAGGAGGTCCTCTCGCTCTGGGCGGGGCTGGGTTACTATTCCCGCGCGCGGAACCTCCGGAGCGCTGCACAGATGATTGAGAAAGCGGGCGCGTTCCCCGAAACGCTCGACGGTTGGTTGGCGCTTCCCGGCGTGGGGCGCTACACGGCCGGCGCAGTTCTATCGATTGCGTTGAATCAACCGCGCCCGATCCTGGACGGGAACGTCGAGCGCGTGCTTTCGCGGCTCAGGTGCGTGGGGCGGCAACGGGGCGACGCCGCATTCAAGTCGCGGCTCTGGCGGCTTTCCGCGCTCTTCGTGGAGCGCGCGGCCCGGCTCGGCGTCGCGCCTCGCACTTTAAATCAGGCTCTGATGGAGCTCGGCGCGACGATCTGCACGCCGAAGAAGCCCGCCTGCCTGCTCTGCCCGCTCTCCGAGCGCTGCCGCGCCCACATGCTGGGCGAGCAGGAGGCTTATCCTCCCCGCAAGCCGCCGAAGAAATGGCTGAGCGTAAAAGAAGAAGTGGATTGCCTCATCGATCGCGAGGCCCGCGTGCTCGTGCGCAAGCGACAGGCGGGCGAATGGCGCGCCGGGCTCTGGGATCTGCCGGAAAAAGATCCCTCCGATTCGCCACTCACGGGCGCGCGCCTCCTGGGGACCGTTCTGACGAAGCATGTGGTCACGCGCCATAAGATCGAACGAATCACGCGCGTTTGGAAACTCGAGTTCTCGGCCGCGCCGCTGCGGGCGGCGGAAAGCGGAGCCGAACTTCGACGCTGGGTCTCGATCAGCCAACCGGACGTGCCCGTGGGCTCCGCCCTCAGCCGGACGATCAGTCAGGTTTGCGCGCGTTTTCCTGAAGTTTTGCCAGAGAGTTGAGCGCCTGGAGCGGAGTCATCTCATTTAAGTCGAGCGCGAGTAGTTCCCGAAGCCAGGGGGAAGGCTCGACGGCCGCAGGTGCAGCCACTTCCGGCTCCCAGCTGACCGGGGCAGTGGAGTTCGCGGCGAAAAGCGTGAGTTGGGCAGGATTGCGTGAGCTCGAATGGCTCTCGAGCTCGGCCAGTACTTCCCAGGCGCGCGTGAGAATAGGCTTTGGGATTCCTGCCATCGCCGCGACATGGATGCCGAAGCTCTCGTTGGCCGGACCTTCGCGCAGCTCGTAGAGAAAGCGAAGTTTCGAGTTCTGGCTCGGACTTTCGACTGCCATATGTGTGTTTGCCAAGCCGGGTAGTTTTCCGACGAGCTCGGTTAGCTCATGGTAGTGGGTCGCGAAGAGCGTGCGCG
>JAYVOO010000397.1:0-5234 GCA_043757905.1 Oligoflexia bacterium | reverse complement strand
CGACGTCCAACGCCTCTGTGACGAGCACGCGCGTTGATCCACCACTCCTGACGATGCTGGGTCAGACCTTTCTCCTCGCACACTTAGTTGCACCTTTTGGCATACCTGCACTTCATCGGAAGGAGGGGTGCATCCTTCGATTGCATGATCTTTCAAATTCCGAAATGCTTTCTTCGGCCTGGAAGGACCAGTTTGAGATGGCCATCCATGCCGGGCCTTTGGATTGGAGTCGAACCTGGAAATCCTATCCACTGGGCACAGCAGAGTGGGTGCTTTGCGCTCGCCAGGGGCATCCGCTTGGGCTCAGGGCAAAAGAACAGGAGGTCTTGGAGTATCCCTTCGTATTGCCATGCTTAGCTAGTTCGAACGGTTTTAGATTAGGCCGGGATCTGTGCCCGGTCCCCGAGAAGCAACGAATCCGTGGTTCAGAAGTGCGAACTAGTGAGGTCGGATTAAGAGTTGTTGAAAATTCGGAGCAGCTGACGTTTCTACCCGCACTTCAAGCGGCACCCCTAGTTCACCAGAAGAGAATTCAGATCGTGGAGGTCGTGGGCTGGCCTCCGGTTCGAAGGACTGTTTTTTTAACCGTCCACCAAGACAAGGTCAGTCAGAGATCCTTCAAGGTTCTCGTGTCTGCGTTGGAAGACGGTCTAAGTCGTACGAAGACAAAGACGTTGCTTCACTTCCCCTAATCCATGGACCAGAGGCGCATAGGGATGTAGGCTCGGGCAGCATCTTTTTCAAGGCGACACTTCAGTCTTCCGGATCGAGTGCCTGCGAGCTGGACAATGTTCACTTGGAAGGCGGACGCTGAGCATTCAGAAACGCGTGCCGCGCTTCGGCTTACGGCGATCCAAGAGGTCGATCTTCTTCCTAATCTATCGCTTAGCGTCTGCCAGCCGCACCGTCGGCGGCTGCGCAAGTTCGTTTGTACCGCGACAGCCCCCACCCTTGATCAAGTTCCGCCTTCCAATCAGAATAGATCGATGGTGGCGCCCAGGAAATAAGTCGAAAAGTGGTTGTAGTAGCCGATCATCCTGAAAGTAGTGGTGAAATCGTAACCTAGGCCGATGGTGTTTCCGGGAGTAATCCCACTGATCGCCGTCTTGTCGACCTGCATTCCGTAACCATAGGTCAAATTCAGGTTGCCCGCGTGAACACCGATCCCGGGCTTAACGGTCATTCCGCGACCATGGTTGTCCGTGCTGACGTCCACGCCCAGGACAGAGACCGAGTTGATATGAGTCGCGAACCCGGCGCCGACGGCGCGCATTCCTAGCGAAAGATCATAGAGCGTCACTCCGAACTGGGTCGTGCCGAAGGGATTGTATAGGAAACCGAAGTCAGCGCTCCACGTTGTTTGAAGCTCCGGCGCGATCGCGTGAGCGCTGTTTTGAAAGCGGTAAGAGCCGCTCAAACCGAAGGAGGTGTCGAGCCCTTCTGCGTAGGTCGCCACGCCGAAATTGAAGCTTGTGATGGATCCGCCATCCTCCATCGCGTTGTTATAAGTCTGAACGCCGATGGTTGCCGCAGCCAGGCCATTGCCGGCGAAGAAGGAAAGCCCGTTGCTCAGCAGCTCGGGATGTTCTTTCGCGGTAGTTAAGTAGGCGAGTAACCCGCCATGCTGGTTGTAGATTAGCCCGGCTGGGTTCTCGCCGAGGAAGCCGTTCGAGGAGGGCGCCGCGACGCCTCCGGCGACTGAAAGTGAATAAGGATTGCTGCGTTCATCGCGGCCGCTCAGACGGAAATCGCTGCCGCGACTTCTACCGTCGTTGCCGCTTCTCCGGCTGCCGTACCCGGAATCCGAGGCGTGCGCCTCGAAGGGAAGGGAGCAAAGCACAAACGAGGACGCCGCAAGGGCGAGAAAAATTTTTTGATGTAACATACAGGTGACTATTTCAAGCCCTATGCCGCAGCGCGGGTTATGCTTTCTTCAATAAGAACACACTGCGTCCGCGGCAACCTGGCCAATTCAAAACAATTTGTTAGCCACCCAACC
Organism: Oligoflexia bacterium; assembly: GCA_043757905.1. Lineage (GTDB taxonomy): Bacteria > Bdellovibrionota > UBA1018 > UBA1018 > UBA1018 > JAYVOO01. The sequence continues at coordinate 3,235 of JAYVOO010000397.1, read as the reverse complement.
ATTTCTTAGTCGCCTCGCGGTCCCTTTCCTTTTTTAGTGGGTCAGCCAATGGCGGGGGCGAGCGGCGGCTGCTCAATCATTGCGAACAGAGAGGGCAGGTTCCCCCGTTCGAAAAGTGCGGGCAGGCGATTTATCGTTTATTTTCAACTACATATATTGAATAAATTCCAGATGGAAAATTGTGTTTTCAAGTCATTGACCAGAAACGGGACATTGTGACATAAGGCGTCATAGCAAGACTTCCACATTGGAGGCCTTAATCCCTTCCGAAAAGGATAATTCCCATGAAAATGAACAAGACCATCGCGTCCCTCGCTCTTTTCGCTTCCGCAACGTCCGCTCACGCCATCGTGCCGCCGAACCTCCCGACCCACAAAGCATGCATCACCATCTATAAGGGTGAAAAGGGGGCGACCTACGCCGGCGATTGCGACGAGACCGCAAATAACAAGGATCTGAGCAAGCCCCTCAACAAGGAATCCGGCTGCGCCAAGGGCCAGGCGAGCCTTGTTTCCTACAGCGTCAAGGTTCCGGCTTGTATGCCAGTCGGCGTCGTTCAGCTTTAATCGAATCCACGAGAACTCAGATGTTGATGTGGCCATATGACGAGCTAGCCGTTTCACAGGGCCGCAGCTCATCTGAGTTCTTGATTCAAACACCGTGGCTATCGGTGACTGTGAATCCAGCCGCCGAGGATCTGGCGCGAGTCGCGGCGATCGCGACGAAGATCCAGACTGGCGCACTTGGGGCCGATGATCGCTTCGAGCTGACTTGGTTGCTCAAACCTCTGACCGCACTTCCCCTCGCTTATTTCCTGCCCCGTCCCGCCGAGGAGCTCCTCGGACCCGATCACCACTCAGTACTTAAGCCAGTCGCTACGAACCTCGGACCGGAGAGGGTTTGGACCTGGGATCTAGATGCCACCCTCCAATTTTGCCAGACTCCGCAGGGATACGACCCACTCTCGTTGCTCTCGGTCGCGCGTCGATTTCACCTGATCGATCTTCTTCAGGGCAATCCGCTCGCCGAAGCCATGGCGCTCATCAGAACGTTCCCGGCTAACTCCGAGAGGCACCGCCAGGCCACCGCAATCATCGTTAGGCAGAATCACTATGTCACGTCCCGCTGCGACTCAAGCCTTGCGCCGGCCGTCGCTATCGCCCAAAGCGCCGCATCCGCAGTGAGCGAGTTCATAAACGCCGAGAAGGGTCACGATAAGCTATTGGAGAAAGCACTTCGTTCGCTTGTGGCCGATCCGCAAACGGTACCGGTTCTGCCGGCGACCGCAATGTTGATGGATTTGCTTCAGCTGAGCGCTTCACGCAATCTCCTCGGTTTCGCGCTTGCCGTGGATATTTTCGAGCGGGCCTCCTACAGCGAGAAAGATCCACTGGCGGCTTTCCTTGCGGACGGAGGCTACGACCGGGCCGCGAAGCAGATCGACGTGCACAAAAAGATCAACGACTCGGGCGATCACGAGAATGTATCGCTAGGCCTACTCGCGCAGATGGCCGCGGTCGACCGCGACTACGCGACGGAGGCCCTTCGACTTGCTGAGGCAGTCAGCCAGGCAGTGCTGGGCGTTTCATCGCAGATCCTGAACGCGGTCACGGGCCTGGCTTGAGCGCGGGTAGCAGGGAAAGGTAGAGATCTTCGAAATAACCCTGGAATGCAGGGTTTCCCATGCTCTCGCTCGTGTACTCCCCGGAGATGGGTTGGAACTTGCGAGGGTCAGTCGCATAGACGCGGGTATCCGGATGAGCTTTGAGCACGGAGAACGCAGTCACGCGTTTCATCCATTCCTCCAGTTTGAGCGGCCGATCGAAAAGACTGTCGATGACCCACCACTTCCGCGCGGCTCCGGCGGGCCCGCTGCCGAGCACGCCTGTGGCTACGTGGAATTTCCAGATCTGGCCCGAGTGCAGGAGTTTGCCGAATACAAAGAGCTTGAGCATGTCACCCTGGGGGACTCCTCGTTTCGACAGCTCGAGATGAACATATGCCGCGCGCCCGAAGCAGAAGCCGACCTTTTGGCTGAGATCATATTTTGCTTCACCGCCCTTGCCTGCGATCGGATGGAGGGCGAGCGCGGAATGCACCTCGGAAATGACCTTTTGGCCCACGCCCGTGCCGTGGGCACGCTTGGCGTTTTTCGCATAGGATTGAAGTGCCGCTTCAAGTTTCCGGTTTTTCTCTTGAAAAAGTGCATGTTGGTGCGCCAGCTGTTTCGGGCTGTCGTCCTCTCCATCGGCGGCATCTGCGGCGGCGTCCACCTCGGCCTGGTAGAGGTGAACAATGTCATCGTCCAAGCCGCAGGATAGGAGGCTAGACGAAGGACTATTTTTGACGGAGGGAGCGGGGTAGAACTTGCGGAAAGGGTGAGAGTCACCTATGGGAAATACGCCCGCAAACGCGGGGCCTGCTACGAGCGCGAGCCCGAGGGTGAAAGAGGAGAGCCAGAGGCCGTACTTCGAGATGATTTTTTTCTTAGCGTGCATGGTCAGCCCGAGATTCCGGATTTTTCGGGCGTTTATTGTAGAACGCCTTGATGAAATCCTTGAGCGAGAGCCAGAGGACTTCTTCGCCTGGGGGATGTCTCATGTACTCGGCGCGCTTGAAGTTACCGAAGTCGGAATTTTTGTAACGATGTTGCGGAGTTTTTTCAATGTTCGCCTGCAGCTTTTGTTTTTCTGGACCATCGGTCATGGCCGCAAGCTGAGCATCGTAGTCGACGACCGCCATGAAGATGCCGACATCTCCAGGGATGTCGAAAAAGAGACTCTTGCTCGGGCAGTACTTTCGCACGTACTCGTCGGCTAATGCTTGAAAGAGGCGCTGGGGGTAATGAATGGCGGTCTTTGCGAAGCGCCCGATTTCCTCGCCGCGCTCAAACTGAAGTTCGTTCGGATCCCAGTTCATGTCGGCATGGGCGACTTGATACGGCGCAAGCTGCCCCATGGCGATCTCGTGGCTTCGGGTGACGGCGTCCCAGCGGGCCGGATCATCGAGAGTTTTATCTGGATCAGCATAAGTGGTGAAGAGCGATTTCATCGGATCGAGCGAGCTAAACTCGCTGTCGCCGATCGAGACGACTCTCTCCTCGGGGAATCCAACCTCACGGTAGCGGGTCTGAACGAAGCCGATTGCCGAGCGCAGCTCTCGCATGCCCAGGCTCTCAGGATCCGCGGGCAGCAGCGCGATCTCTTGAGGCATGCGCCGCCCTGGATCCGACGGG
>JAYVOO010000396.1:0-5274 GCA_043757905.1 Oligoflexia bacterium | reverse complement strand
CTGAAAAGAAGGTAAAACCGAAGGCGAAATCCATGTCGGCTGGGCCGCTGCGAGTCAAAACGGAAACAAGGAAGCGAGTTCTGCAGGATGTCGCTAAGGCTAACAAAAAAGACTACGGGAGGAGGATCCGAATTGATGACTTCGTTTCACTTGCGCTCAGTTTGATTGAGCCGAAGCACATCCAGGAGCTTCAGGAGCGGTCGCTTTCGAATTCTGATCGACTTGAGATGGATTACCGGGCCTATACCGCAGAGCATGGCCCGATGCTGAAGGATGAGTATTTGGGGAAACGACTTCGCGGTGAAATCCAGCAACCATCAGTGAAGTTATAATTTCTAAAAACCATATGAAATGCCTGTAAAACTAATGGTTTTTATAAAATTATGATCGAGATCGTATGGGGGAAGTGCTATGGTCAAGGTATTAAATTCGATCTTTGAAAATTTGCCGCAGTTGATGAGGCCAGAAAAGGTGGCCTCATTGTTAGGTCTTTCAATAAAGACTATCTACGATTGGCACTACCGGGAGAAGCAGCGAAGAGTTCCAGACGGACTCTTCGTGAAATTCAACCGGAGCCTGTTTCTTCGGACCGACATTCTTAAACAATGGATCGTCTCACAAAACCCTTCGCTCACGTGAAGGGGGAGGGAGTGATCCATGAAGATCAAGAAGGTAGTCACGAAGGATAAAGAAGTACGTTATGAAGTAATTGGATGGACGGCGGGGCGGGGGTCAAAGTACCTACGAAGGCGCTTTGACCGAAAGGTCGACGCGGATAATTTTATCACTGAGCATAAAAGCCAGGCGATGGAGAACGCGACGAAGCCTAAGTCTGCTTTCACGCTGGCCGAACCCACGTTTCGGGAGGAGAGCCAGATCTGGCTCGCTCTTCAGGGCGTGTCGTTCAGTCCTGGTCATAGAAAGCGGGCCAAGGACGCCCTGGATAAGCATATACTGCCTAAGCTCGGAGAGTTCGCGCTGGATCAAATCAATCCAGCCGTATTTTCGGACTATCAGGTATCTCGGCTGAAAGTCGGATTGAAGCCTGCAACCGTGAATCGAGAAACCGAGGTCATGATGGCGGTCCTCAACTTTGCTGTGAAGCAAAGAAGGATTCCCTATAACCCGGCTTCCGGTTTCACGAAGCTTGAAGAGATCCGGGAGGATATTCAGTTTTGGGAGCGTTCGGAAGCTATGGCGTTCCTGACGTTTGCCGATAAGAAGTATCCTTCGGGCAGCGAGAACCGATGGGTCTATGTGGCTTATCTTTTGATGCTCAACACGGCGATCCGAGCGGGCGAATGCTGGGGCCTGATGCCCAAGGATCTCGTCCACGAAGGGGAGCTTCTCCATATCCAGAGGCAGTTTGATCTGGTGGTGAGGGACTTCAGGCCCACGAAGGGGAAGAAGTCCCGCTATGTTCCCTGCAACTCAGTCCTCAAGGCTGAGTTGCTGAAGCTCGTTGAGCAAAAGAAGCTGAAGGCGGATCAGACTTTCTTTTCCAACTCTGGCGGGCGTCCGATCGACCACGATAACTTCGTGGGCCGACATTTTGAAAAGGACATCGCCGAGTCAGGGGTAAAGAAAATCAGACCGCATGACTTGAGGCATTCGGGTACGACCTTGATGATTGCCGATGGCCTGGACGTAAAGACCGTCCAGGAGATCTGTGGTCACAAGGATATCTCGACCACGATGGGCTATGTCCACTTGCTGGGCGACAGTATCCGGAAGGCCTCACGCTCGTTTTCGATCGTTCCCGGTGTTCAAAAACCCGTGCTACAAATCGTGGCCGGGTAACTGAGTTCGGATGAGTTCGGAACTTGGTGAGACATCGGTGAGACATCGAAGGGTTTTTGGACAAAAAAAGAGGGGCTGAACTTTCGTTCAACCCCTCGATTTCATTCTGCTTTAAATTGGTAGCGGGGGCAGGATTTGAACCTACGACCTTTGGGTTATGAGCCCAACGAGCTACCGGACTGCTCCACCCCGCGCCATGAAAACTAACCGCAACTTAGATTGGAGGGGTGCCATGAGTCAACCGGAAAAGGCTGATTCTGTTGCCAGGGCCTCTGAAGCGCCTTGGAAGCCCAGACATCCCATCAACCTGTCAAAAGCCATCCAAGAAACTATTCTGGGTACAGTAGGGCAGCAAGCAGCCGATTCGCGGTAGCAACTCACAGCCTCAACTCAGGGAGAATTCTGGAACACGCCCGCAAAAAAACTCTCGATTGGACGATCTTGAGTTCGCCCGCTCTGATTCGGCCGGGCGAACGCACGGGAAAGTTCCGCTTAGGTAAAAATGAGCTCCGGACGGATGCGAACGGACAGCGTCGAGTCTCCACCCAGGACTTCGCGGTTCACCGTGGCCTACTGAACGGCGCTAGCGGGTTACTTGGCGCGGCCGAAGTAGAATCCATAGCGCCCGAGCCCGGTGCTGAGCGCTCCCGAATCCGCGCGACGGGCCACGAGCGATTCGAAGCCCACGCTGCTTTCGCAGATGCCGGGGAAGGCGATCGGGCGTGCGGTTTGCTTGGTCTGCGTGAAGTTGAAGAGGCCGACTGCGCAGGCGCCCGACTCGAGCTTGAGTGCGAACTGAAGAACTGAATCCGAAGGGTCGTCGCTCTTGACATAGACCCGGGCCTTGCCCGTGATCCCAAGCGCTCTGCGTGCGAGAAGCGTCTCGCGCACGAAATTCAGGAAGCTCGCCGGATCAGCCGTCTCGCTCTGGACGTTATAGGTCTTCCAGTCGGGATGGATCTTCTTGTCCCAGCCCTTGCCGGGAGGAAAGGTCGAGTCGGTGAATCCCGCGTTCTGTGCCGGAGACCAGGCCATCGGCGTGCACGCGCCGTTGTGATTGAGCTTTGGGTCAGTCGAGTGGACGTATTCGCCGGGCATGAAGATCTCGTCGCCGTAATAGAGCATCGGTGTGAAGGGCAGAAGTAGGGTCGCCGCCTGCGCCACTTCCGTTCGGCCCTGGTCGTCACCGAGCAGGGTCCTGAGCCGCGCGACATCGTGGTTGCCTGCGAAGACGATGCGCGCTCCCGGTTTGTACTGGGACTGCACGCTCTCTTGATGCGCAATCAACTTGCGGACGGAGTACGGGTGGTCATGCGAACTCGAGTCGCGCAGGGCCTCGAGATAAGCGAAGTCGAAGACGATGTCGCCTGCATCAGGAAGATAGGGCTCGTAGTCCAATGGGTTTCCGCTCCAGGCTTCGAGCAGGAAGCTAGCGTTCGGATAATCAGTTCTCAGTTGGGCTAGGTACTTGCGCATCAGCGCCAGGTTCTCCGGCTCAAGCGGATTCAGGTTGTCCTTGCCCTCGACGAAGTGCTTGGCCGCGTCGATGCGGAAGCCGTCGATTCCGAACGAGGAAAAGAGCTTCAGGATTCCCAGTACCTTTGCCTGCACCGCGGGCTCGCGGTGATTTAGGTCGGGCATACCGCCACCGAAAAGGCCGTAGTAGTACTGCTTGCGCTTCGAATCCAGGTGCCAGACGCTTTCAGGGCCGCTCTTCGCATCCCAGGGAATCCGCCAGCCCGGAAGCGGCTGGTCTTCCCAGTTGAAGAAGTTCTCGAAGCCCGGCTCGCGGGCGCGGGACTTCTGGAACCATGCGGAGCTGTCCGCGATGTGGTTGATCGGCAGATCGAGCAGCACCTTGATCCCGCGCGCGTGTGCGGCCGAGATCAGCTGCTTAAACGCGGCCTCTCGCTTCGCGAGATCACTTGAGCCGCCGTAGTCCCGGCGAATGTCCTCAAAGTCATTGACCCTGTACCCCATGCCGCCGGTGTCATTGAAAACGGGCATGAGGAGGATCCCTGTCACGCCGAGGTCCTGAAGATAATCGAGCCGAGTTTCCGCTCCCGCGAAATCCCCTGTGCCGTCAGCTTTCCCGTTTATGGCCCCACTGTCTTGAAAACTCGACAGATAGATCTGATAGAGTACCCGGTTCGGCTCGTCCGAAAGCGGCGCAGCACGTAGCGGGCAGGGGCAAGCGAGCAGGAGAAGGGCGAGCGTGCGGCGAATCCAGGCTGATGACAGGAGGGGCATACTGAGGATCGTAATAGTTAGGTCACGATCCGACAAGTTCACCTTTCTCTGAAAGGGGGGCTCGCCTATCAATGAGGAATGAGGCCTTCGGAATTCCGCCCAAGGCTGACTTTGCGGAAGTTAGCGACGCGGCGGGCGTTTGGACTTGAAACCGCCACGATCGCTACCGCCGCTCGAACGCTCGTTCGGCTTTGGGGCGCGCGGTTTGTACCCTGCGCCGAATTCACGCCTAGGAGGCCGGTCCGACGTCGTGGTCGAAGTGCGGGCGTCGCGGGTGAAGGGCTTGCGTGCGCCACCTGCGGCCGGAGCCGGTGAGTCTCCGCCCCACTTGCCTGCGCCGAAGCTTCTCTTCGGGGCTTCGTCACGGTCAGCGCCGCTGAACGGACGCGGGCCCCGGGACGGGCGATCGGCCGTCGGGCCGGCGAAAGTGCGTTTGCCGGGGCGGCCATCGCCGGCGCCGGGGGTGAACGGACGCTTGGCGCGGTCATCGCGGCCTGCGCCGCCGCCGCCACCGAAGCTGCGCTTGGCCGGGCGTTCTTCACGGGATCCGCCGGTTCCGCCCCATGCGGCTTTCGGGCGCTCGTCGCGTCCCCCGAACGAGTTGCGCTCACGGTCTTCGCGTTCAGCGCCGTAGCTCTTCTTGGGTCTCTGCGGAAGGCGGACCGAAGGGCGCTCGCCTTTCTTGATGTCGAACTCACGCTTTGCGGCTTCCGAGGTTCGGCCCATCGGGCGTCCGAGCAGGATCCCCGGATTGCGGACTTTCTCGATGCGAATGGCGCCGCCCCCGTCTTCGCTCGAGCGGATGACGACTTTCGGCTTCGAGAGATCGACACCGTCGCGCTTGGCTTCGCGGAGGCGCGCGCGGTCGGCAGAGGCGACCTTGCCGTCCTGGACGGAGCGTTCACCCAGCTCGGGTTGCGTGACCAGAGCGAGGGCCTGGGACTGCGTGAGATAGCGGAAACTTCCGGGTTTGAGGCCGCGAAGCGTGAGATGCCCGATCGCGGTGCGCACGATGCGGTCGACGCTGAAGCGCTTCAGCTCGAAGAACGCTTTGATGTCGGAGGCGCCAGAGCCTTCGACGACGATCTGGATGCGGGCCTTCGAAGTGAACTCCTCGAGAAGCGCGACAGACTGGAACTGGATCATCTTGTCTTCGACGCGGCCGCCTTTTTCGATCTTGGCGAGCATGGCGCGGTCGGGATGGCCCTTCACTTTGACTTGATA
>JAYVOO010000395.1:0-5310 GCA_043757905.1 Oligoflexia bacterium | reverse complement strand
CAGGTGAGGTGCTCGTTCGCATGGTGGCCACCGGAGTCTGCCATACCGACGCCTTCACGCTCTCGGGTGAAGACCCGGAAGGGGTTTTCCCTTGCGTGCTTGGGCACGAGGGCGGCGGTATCGTGGAAGAACTCGGCGCAGGCGTCACGTCACTCAAAGTGGGGGACAAGGTGATCCCGCTCTATATTCCGGAATGCCGCACCTGTAAGGCGTGTCTCTCGGGGCGAACGAATCTTTGCACGGCCTTGAACGAGACGGAATGGTCCGGGCTGATGCCCGATGGGTCGGTCCGGTATTCAAAAGGCGGGAAGAAGATCTACCATTATATGGGTTGCTCGACCTTCGCCGAGTACTCGGTCATTCCTGAGATCGCGCTAGCCAAAATCCATCCGGCAGCGCCACTTGAGAAAGTCTGTCTGCTGGGTTGTGGAATCACGACCGGGATCGGCGCTGTCCTCAATACGGCAAAGGTCCGTCCGGGATCCTCGGTTGCGGTTTTTGGTCTGGGAGGAATCGGGCTGAGCGTCGTGCAAGGCGCGGTCATGGCGCAGGCCGGCCGCATCCTTGTCGTCGATATCAATGAGTCGAAGTTTGAGCTCGCGCGCCAGCTGGGCGCGACCGACTTCATCAATCCGAAGAGCCATGCGCAGCCGGTCCAGGAAGTCATCGAAGAGATGACCGACGGCGGAGTCGATTATTCGTTTGAATGCGTAGGGAATGTCGATCTGATGCGGTCCGCGCTCGAAAGTTGCCATATGGGTTGGGGCGAGTCGATCATCATTGGAGTGGCGGGAGCGGGAAAAACGATCCAGACCCGCCCCTTTCAGTTGGTGACCGGGCGAACCTGGAAGGGCACTGCCTTCGGTGGCGTGCGCGGTCGCACCGAGCTCCCGGGCTACGTCGATCGATTCTTGAGCGGCAAGATCGAGATCGACAAAATGATCACCCACACGATGGGGATCCAGGATATCAACAAAGCGTTCGATCTGATGCACGCCGGAAAAAGCATCCGTAGCGTGATCCATTTCGGGAGTTCGCCATGAGCGCTCCACTGGAAAAGACCCGCAGCCACCGCCAGTTCGACGGGCAGTTGAATTACTATACTCATGAATCGCGCACTTGCTCAGGACCGATGAAATTCACGGTCTATCTGCCTCCCGAGGCGCTCGGGAAGAACGCCCGGAAGCTCCCCGCGCTCTATTGGCTCTCCGGCCTCACGTGCACGGAAGAAACTTTCATGGCCGAAGGCGGAGCTCCCCAGGCTTACGCGAAAAAACACGGAGTTATACTCGTCGCGCCCGACACGAGTCCGCGCGGAACCCGAATCCAGGGCGAGGACGATCGCTATGATCTGGGATCTGGCGCGAGCTTTTACGTCGATGCGACCGAACCCAAGTGGTCAAAGCACTACCGGATGGACTCCTACGTCACGCGCGAGCTCCGGGAGATCGTCGAGGAGAGTTTCCCGGTCGATCTGGAGCGGCGCGGGATTTTCGGGCACTCCATGGGAGGCCATGGGGCTCTTGCGCTGGGCCTTCGTAATCCCGATCTATATCAGTCCATATCGGCGTTCGCGCCGATTTGCGTGCCTTCGAAATGCCCGTGGGGCATTCAGGCCTTCACAGATTACCTAGGTATGGACCGCTCGAAGTGGGCCCAGTACGACGCGAACGAGCTTCTGAAGTCATCTACTTTGAAATCGGCGATCCGGATCGACCAGGGATCAGCCGACGAATATCTGGTATCCGAACTCTTCACGGACGAGTTCGAGCGAACAGTAAGGAGCGTGGGCGCGCCCGTTACGATTCATCGGCAGGAAGGCTACGACCACGGCTACTACTTTATCTCGACGTTTATCGAGGAGCAGATCGCGTTTCACGCTAAAAATCTGAAAGGCTGAGCCGTCTGATTAGTCGAAGATCTCGAGTTTGAGAGGCAGCTGCTTTCCGAGCCAGAACGAGTGATCGCGATGATCCGCGAGATCGTCGCTAGATAGTGGATGGATCATCACGCTCAGTCCCCTGCGATTCTGCATCGTCCAACGCAGGACCGAGTCCAGCTGATCGTTGTGAAACCAGGCCTCAAACATCGGCAAGGGATGGGGACCCACCGGGGTGGCCCGCACGGGCCCCGCGCCTTTGATCCCCGTCAGTTCGCGGACCAGCTGTTCTTGCACTTCCCTGCAGAGCGCGATCTGGTCGGTCTCGCAGTAGAAATGAATATGATAGCCTTCCGATCTCAAAGTCCCCATCTTTTGCCTCTTTCCGATTAAAGTTGGCTCATTCCGCCGTCGGCGACGAGTTTGGTGCCCAGAATGAAGGATGCGTCGCTTGAAGCAAGAAATAAAACCGCCTTGGCGATCTCATCAGGCCGGCCAAAGCGCGCTTTTACCTCGGAGAGTCGCGGGTCATGAGGGGGTGCGTGGCGGTGGTGCAATCACCGTGCGAAGCCAGGCGCGGATTTCGGAAAGCTCGCGGATCGGGTCGATCGTGTGAGATTTCCAGTACTCGCGGTAATCGATCTGAAAGCCACCCCGTTTAAGCTCAGCCACCTGAGCGCGGGTTCTGTCGATCGGAAGCACGTCGTCTTCCGTACCGTGTGTGATGAGCCATTTGCCTGAGCGGACTTCGGGCGTGGATTCCCGGAGCAAGGCTTCTGTATCGTAGCAATAGCCGCTGATCCCAAGATAGCCGGCGAGGCGCTTCGGATAGCGGCCCCCAAACTCAAGCGACATCATGCAACCCTGGGAAAAACCCGCGAGGATGCAGCGCTCGGGCGGATAACCCTGGCGATGAATATCGGTCAGGACCGAATCGAGCAGCTTGGACGAACGCTGGATGCCGGGTAGCTGATTGGGCGGTAGATCGTACCAGCTAAAGCCAGTGGAGTAGGGATCGGGCGCGTTCAAGAGCAGCACGCTCAGGCTGGGGATACCGAGTTCCTTTTGAAAGAACCGCCAGCCCTCGGCCGAGTCTCCCCGCCCATGCATCAGGACCAGGAGGTGATCCTCCGCACGGGCGCAGCCCGAGAGTTGCCAGATGGATTCCAACATGAAGAGATGAGTAGCAGCTGGACAATCACCCGGCCACAAGTAAACTCTGAGTAAATATGACGGCACACGCTCTTTCGAATCAAATGACGCTCGAAACAGACCGCTACTTGAATGTCTCGGCGAAGATCGTTGTCGACGATATCGACTGGGCCGTGGCCAAGGCGGCAGGCGTCACCGAGGACGAGATCTTCATCCTCACCTACTTCAGCGACATCGAAGGCCAGACGATCATGTACCTGCGCGATCTACTGGGCACGAAGGCTGCGCTCGAGCCGGACGTTGTTGGATTTCTCTCGATGTGGAATTATGAAGAATACTTCCACGGGCGTGTGCTCGCTCAGTACCTGAAGGAATGCGGTTATGATCTCGAGCGCGACCGGATCGCGCGGGTCAGGAAGTCCGCTGGTTTCAGCGAAGTGATCGAGAGCTGGGGCGCGAAACTCCTTTCGACGATCTTCTCGAACGATTTTCCGGCCGTGCACGCGGCCTGGGGTGCAATTCAGGAGCTGACGACCTTGAAGGGCTACGAAGAGCTGGCCTTACGTACGACTAACCCGGTTCTCAAAACGCTCTGCGAGCGGATTGCGAAGCAGGAGCGCCGACATTTCGCCTGGTACTTCAACAGTGCCCGCGAAAGACTCGAGCGCTCGCCCCGCGCGCAGAAGCTCACGCGTTTCCTGCTCACGCGCTTTTGGTCGCCGGTCGGAGCGGGAGTGAAATCTGATGGCGAAGTGGCGCGGCTCGTCCGCACGCTCTTCCAAGGCGAGAGCCTGGACCAGATGGCGGACTCAATCGATCAGAAGGTCGGGACGCTGCCCGGTCTCGAAGGCATCTCGTTAATGCGCAATTTTCTCTCGAAGACCGCTACTCGCTGACGCTCGCGATCGAGCGATTCAGCCCAAGCATGCCGTTCTTGACCTGCTCGCTGGGCGGCGACTTGCCAATGAAGGTCGCGATCACCATGTCGCCGAAGTCCTTACCCTTGAAGATCTTCGAGCCGTGGTTGGGCGTCGTCAGCTCGAAATGATCTGGAAAGAACACAAACGTGACACGCTGGCCCTTGGGAACGTCCACCATGGCGGCGTTCAACAGTTTAAGCCGGTCCTGCATCTCGGCGCAGGGCCTGGAGCAGTTGCCTTCAAAGCCCTCGTTCCAGGAGTCGATGATCTGCTGCGCAGTCACGTCTCTCAGAAAGACGATGTCGAGACGCTTGGGATCCGAGGACTGTAGGATCAGCTGCTCGGAGCGCGCCCTCTGTTTCAGATAAAGTGCTGCGACATAAACGTCAGCCTTGAAGAATGCGACCGTCTTCTGGCGGAAGCCAACTCCATTCAGCTTGAGGTCGAGCCCCGCGGCTTTCAAGGACTCCGGGAATTCGACGCCCTGTAACATTTCGGCCCGTGCGACAGATAGATTCAAAAGAGCCGAAAACAATGCAATTCCCTGAGCAAGCTTGATTTGAGTCATCTCCAAACCCTATAAGAAAATGCCCCATAAAACGAGTTTCCAATTGAATAAGCGAAACGGTCCGCTAAAGTCTCGGCAACTATGAAGATCAAGACTTTTCCAAAGACCGTCTTCCTGACCGGAGCCACGGGCGTCCTCGGTGGCCGAATCCTGAAGGACCTCCTTCAGTCGACTACCTCGAGAGTCTTCTGCCTCGCTCGCGGAACGGACGCCCAACACTGCCAGGAACGCGTCCGCTCCTTCCTGCGCGTTTACGACCGGGACGGTCAACTGGAACATGAATTTATTTCGCGCGTCGTGGTTCTTCAGGGCGACGTTACCCAGGATCGCCTGGGACTTTCCGAAGAGGCCTTTGCGGAACTACAAGACCAGGTGGATCTCACGATCCATGCTGCGGCCAACACGAGCCTGCTTCTTAAGTACAAACGCCTCGAGCCGATCAACGTACACGGCACGGGCCGCGTGATCGAATTCTGCCTGGGCACCCGCGAAAAGGTTCTTTCCTACGTTTCCACCTACACGGTGATGGGCGACAAGACTTTCGATTCGAGCGTCACGTTCAAAGAGACCGATTACGATCTCGGACAGGGCTTCGAGTACATGAACTACCAGCGCTCGAAGTTCCTTGCTGAAGGGATGGTTCGCGCGGCCCGCAGCCGCGGCCTGCAGTGGCGCATCTTCCGACCTGGCCAGATTTACGGCGACTCCGCCACGGGCGCCTATCCGCAGGCGGAGACGCAAGTCACCGGGCTTTTCTACGATCTCTTTAAGACGGCGATGGATACACGGGT
>JAYVOO010000394.1:0-5381 GCA_043757905.1 Oligoflexia bacterium | reverse complement strand
GATATTTAAATAAAAGCGACGGGCTCTCCAAGTGGATTGGAGAGCCCGGCCCCTTTGGCAAACCGGCGAGCTCTGCTCAGCCCGCTTGCCCTATGCCGGCGGGACTTTCGTCCGACCGGCCCCCTAAATTTTCAATGCCTGCAGCTTCTGGAGCTGATCAGTTTTCTCTGAGGCTCGCAGTCGTCGACCACGCAGTTCTTGTTCCCGGCCATCACGCAGCGATCAAGCGCTCGTTCGCGCGCGTCGCTCTCGGAGAAATCCGAATAGCCTTCCGCGGTTTCCATCGCTCCGCCGTTCCCGGAGAGCGATGTCCCGCTTGCGCTACAGGCAAATGAAGTCGCGCTGCACTCCTCGTTGCACTCGCCATGGCTCTTTAGGCAGGAGCCGCAAGAACCATGGCCCCCGAAATGCTCTTCGAACCCGGCGTCGTTGTAGGTGCAGGAAAAACCCCCGCCCGAGAGACCCCCGTCTTCCGAGCCTCCTGCACCTCCAGCGCTTCCACCCATCGCGAACCCCCAGTTCGCGGCGGCCGTCAGCAAACTCAGACAGCCGACTAACCCCCAGGCTGCTGTTTTTCCTTTGGCCTTTCCCATTTTCAAACTCCCCCTCATTCCCACCGAGGCCCCCGCCTCCGTGTTGCCAGCCAGTAAAGCAGTGTCCGTGCCAGAAAACCATGCACTGCGTTGTGTGCGGAATTTAGGGACTTTTACGAGTTGGGTACCCTGGGCTCGAGATGAGCGACACGGCGCAATGGAGACCAGGGCCAAAACGAAGCCGATTCGCGGAGCCAAAGCGGTACACAAAGACTCAATAACATACTATTTTTGTTTGTTATTATCCTGAAGGCGAAGCGACTTCTAGTACAAGGCGCACGATCTGGCTTCACGGAAGCCGCAGCCTTCTTTCAGAAGCAGTGCAATTAAGATGCAATCGATGAATGGGTGTCGTGACAGTCGGCCTCGGTCGTAGGGTGGCTCTCGAGATCTTCGCGCGACCTAAGTAGGCGCAGGCGACGAACGAGGAACTCCGCCGCTAGATATCCCAATAGAGCTGAGAACGCATGATCGATCCCGATCAGCTCATGCCGAATCAGCGCGGCACCTACCGAGATAAGAATGGTCACGGATAAGACGAGCCACCGAGCCTTCGGCCTAAGAAAACGACAGAGTCCACCCAAGCTACCGATGATTCCCAAAGAAGCCCCCACATCGACGAACTGAACTGTTTCAGTCCATAGGGTCGGAAAAAACATCCGAAGCGCGGGTAAAATAACCAGGCCGTTCGGCACATTCGAATTCATCCCGAGGACATAGACGGCGGCAGCGAATTTCGCTCCAGCCAGGAGTTCAAGCGATCCACTGAAGAGAATCAGCATCACCATGTTCACTGTCAGGTGCAAAGCGTGAAAATGAATGAAGTCCGAGGTGATGAGGACAAACCACCTGTGCTGCATGAAATTCTCGTAGCTGAAGCCAAGACGCTGAAGCACGGCCGGGCTGATCACGCCATCCAGGTCGCTTGTAAAAACGTACGTATAGATGTTCAGGAATAGCATGGCGAAAGTGAACTTGAACCGAAGCATGAGATGTCGCGCAGTCATTTTCCTCATCGGCGACAGAAACTTTAAGTCCTCTGAAACCCAGCGTCTCGGGAATGCAGGCCCCTCTTTTGGGTCGGTGAGGTAGCGCTTCAGCAGATTAAGGCGCGGGAAATCCAATAGGCGCAAGTAGGAGACCCCCGCGATGGCGAGGCCCGTGGTCACTACGAATACTAGGAGTTCTTCTGTGGCAGGAAAGCGCATTGCGCCTAACTCTTCGGCTTATGTGGACTAAAACTTGAGTTCTTTTTTTGTACCGTCAACTGCTTGGCGAGCTTGGCGGGCGGACCAGATCGTCCAAATACACGAATGCGCTAAATCCGACGACCCGAACCGGCTTTTCGGCTGAATAGTAGAGACTCATCACGATCCCGCGCAGCCCGAGGCGGATCATGCGCAAAAGCCCCCCGCCCAGCCAGTTGGGATAGCGGGGGCTGCCTTCCAGAAATCGCAGGAACCCCGCAAGCAGAAGGTCCGGGAAATAGGACAAGATCGTGAGAAGGAGCTTCAGGTCACCGAGATCGCCCGCGGGCATCGTCTCGAAGAGCCGGTCGACTCGTTTTACGGGCAAGGTTTCGGAGAACCGCGGCAACTCGTCTCCATCGCCGGGAATCATGATGTCGCCCATGCGGTCGATGGCGCGGAGCTGTCGCTCTCCTAGGTAATGAGAGCGCTCAGGCATGAGAAAGGATCCTTTCAGACGCCCGCTGGCTGAGCGCCATGATCGTGAACGAAGGATTGATCCCCGGCGCAGACGGAAAAACACTCGAATCGGCGGCGTAGAGATTCTTCAAACCGTGCACTTGAAAGTCGGGGTTGACGACCGAACGCGCGGGATCGGCGCCGATCGGGCAACCTCCCATCAGATGAAGGCCAAAACTCTGTTCGCAGGGGATGATCTGCTTTGCGCCCGTTTTCGAGAAAAGCTCGCGCACCAGCTCGAGCCCGGCGCGGGCCTTCGCGCGGTCGACGTCGGTGAGCGGCTTGTCGATGACAAGTTTCCCGCCCCGGGTAATGGAGACACGGCCCACATTCTCGTCGCGAAGCGCGACCTCCATCGAGGCGTAATAGCGGTACTTGCGCATCAACTCCTGGTGGCTGCGGCCGTAACCGGGTAGGAGCATCGCGGTCGAGATCGGCGGCGCGTAGACGTTCTCAAGCTTAAAGCCCTGCGCACGGAGCTTTAAATCTTCCGATTTCACCGCCTGAAACGCGCCTTTGTGGGCATCGACGGGCTCATCGAAAAGGGCGTAGGTCATGAACTGCGGGTGGCAGGTGAACGATGTGCCGAGAGCGGGCAGCCGCTTCTTGAAACCCGATCTGAGAAGAAGCGCCGAATTGCCGAGCGCTCCGGCGGCGAGCACCGCGCGCCTCGCCTGAACTTTTGTAAATGCGCCTCGATGGGTGCCGTGCACCTGTACTAAATCATCCGAATGCTCGATTGAAAGCACCTCGAACTCCGAGCGCAGCTCGAGCCCCTTCTCGCGCCCCCAGCGAATGGTCGTGACGAGCGAACTCTGCTTGGAATCACGCGGGCAGCCGCCCAAGCAGCGGATGCAGTCCGTGCCCTTCTCGAGCTTGCAGTCGCGCTGCGCGCGGTCCAGGCCTTTCCAGCCGTAGCCCGAGTCGTCGAAGGCCTGCGTGAAGATTTTCGCGTTGCGGTTCCGGAACTCGGCTGGAACTTTCGAGATCGAAAGCCCTTCCTCGCATTTGGTATAATGCCGCTCCATTTCGGCGGCGGAGAAAAACGAAACGCCGCTTCGGCTCTTCCAGTCGTTCCATGCGTCGTCGTCGAAACGGTCCAGCAGAGCCTGATTCACGATCGATGTGCCGCCCACGACCTTGGCACGCAAAAATCCAAGGTGCCCATCGGTCGAGAACTCGAGCCCCCCGCCCCAGAAGAGGCGCGCCGAGTAATCGAGCTCGTTATCGGGAAACGTCGTGGCCGAGTATTCCTTGCCGGCTTCGAGCAGCACGCATTTCGCGCCCGAGCGCGCGAGCTCGAAGGCGATCCTACCGCCCGAAACCCCGGAGCCGATGATGACAAAATCGTACATGGTTGCCTACCCCGCCAAGCCGGCCTGAAAGGCGCGAACCAGGTCAAACACCCCGCTCCGGATCATTGATACCGCGATGGCGGCAAGAAGCAATGCCGCGATCTTGGAAACCACGACCGTGCCGTCCTTGCCGATCACGCGGGTGACGCGCTCGGAGTTGTGGAGCGTGAACCAGGCGAGAAAAAAATTGGCGAGAAGCGCCAGCAGGGTGATCACGTACCCGAAAGTGCCCGCTTGCAGGATCGTCGTCGTCAAGACTCCGGGGCCGCTGATCAAGGGCACGGCGAGAGGCACGATGCCGGTTGATCCCGTCGCGCGGCGCTCAACTTCAGGCGTGCCCACGAGATCGGCAAGCGAGATGAGCAGGAGCACGATCCCGCCCGCGATCCGGAAGTCCGCGATCGTGATGCCAAGCCAGCGGAAAATCGCCTGTCCCATGAAGAGAAAAACTACTGCGACCGAGAACGCAACCAGCAACGAGGTGTTGAGCGTCTTGCGGCGCTCGGCCCGCCCCATCCCACTCGTGATGGAGATATACATCGGCAGCGTGCCGATGATGTCGAGGGCGACGAAGAGCGCGACGAATGCGAGCGCCAGTTGCCCGAGCATATTCCTCGATCCGCCGCTTAACCGACCACGCTCGTGACCTGGTGAGGCTCGACGAGGTATTTACGGCAGGCTTCCTGGACCGACTTAGCCGAGACCGAGCGGATCCTCTTGATGAACTCCTCTTCGTTCAAGAGGTCGATCCCGTAGAGCGTCTCGAGCCCATAATGGGTCGCAAGCGAGGTGTCGCCCTGCAGATCCATCGCGCGGCGGCCGAGAAAGAATTCCTTGGCTCGGTTCATCTCTTTTTCGTTCGGACCCTTGGCGACGAGATCCTCGAGGACCTTGCGAATGCCGGCCGTGGCCTCTTCGCGCTTGGCCAAAGCCGACGCGATGTAGATGCCAATATAGCCGCGTTCGAGCCCGTCGAAGCTCACGGGCGCGACCGTGTAGGCTAAGCTCTTCTTCTCGCGCAGCTCGATGAAGAGCCTTCCGCTCTGGCCGCCCAGCAGCGTCTGGAGAATTTGCATGGAATGGCGGTCATCCGCGTGGATGCGGGTGCCGAGCCCGCCGACTAAGATATGGCATTGTTCGCGGCCGAGGGACTTCTCCACCCAGCGCGGTGCCTTCAGCTCGGGCTCGATCGGAGGCTCGAGGAGCGGCGAGTGGCCCTTAGCGGCGCGGCTCCCCCACTGATCGATCTCCTTCAGCCAGATGTCCAGATCCGAGCGCGAGACGTCGCCTGAGATCGAAAGCACGAGGCGGTCGGGCCGGATCCACTGGCGGTGCATCGCCTGCAGCCGATTGGAGCTCATCGCGGCCACCGTCTCGAGCGTGCCAAGCGACAAGCGCCCATAGGGGTGACGCTCGAAGAGCGTTTCAAGAAAGAGCTTCGAGCAGAGCTGCGACGAATGGTCCTCGATCCCCTTGATCGAGTCTTCGACCACGCGGCGGTACTGATCCACCTCGGTCTGCGGGAAAGTGGGATTGATGAGCGAGTCGGTGAAGATCAAAGAGAGCTTCTTCCAATCGCGGGCCAGGCCCGTCATCTGGAGCCCGATCGAGTTGCGTCCCGAAAAGCCGTCGAGGCTCGCGGCGCTGCCTTCAACGAGTCGCGAGATTGCCTCCGCGCTCTTCGTCTTCGTGCCCTTGCTCCAGGTAAGCGCCATCATATAGCTCAC
>JAYVOO010000393.1:0-5428 GCA_043757905.1 Oligoflexia bacterium | reverse complement strand
TCGGGGCATGTTTCCTCGGTACCCGGCTACTCGGTCTACTCGACGCGTTCAACCGCGGACGCCCCGCAGCAGTCCTACCGCCTACTTCATTTTGGAGTAGATTATCCAACTTCTAGTTTCGTTTTATTGAAAAACCCTATTATGCCTAGCGCAACAAGCCGCCTCAACTACAAGAGCATGCTGGGACTCAAAGGCGACGGCGAAGAAGCCGTCGCGCAAGTCTCCACCGACAACGGGCTGTCATGGATTGATCTTCCGGGGTCAGCGCAATCTGCGAACGGAGCCTCGGGCGAGCATGCCTTCTCGCCTCGCTCGATCGACCTCAGCGCGTATGCGGGACAGTCGATTCGAGTCCGCTTCTTCTACCGCTGGAAAAGTACGCAAAATTGGTTTTGGCAGGACTGGATCGATGAGGGCGGAAACACGGCGGGCTGGTTCATCGACCAGATCCAAGTCTCCGATGCCCAAGAATGGCTCTAGAGTTCTAGGGCAAACGTGAATTCTTCGCTTGAGGCTCCTTTGTAGAAGGACCGGTTTGACATCAACGAAGCTCTCGCATGGCGGACTGGATTTCACGGCTACCTCAGCTGATAAAGCTGCTCTTCGTGGGAATGATGCAGCGGCTGCTCGCCTTCATGTTCGCGCTCGCGATGGCTTCGGCCGCGCGCGGTGGCTCGCCCTGTGTCCGACAGGACGGATTGCGGGCCGACCCTGGGGCCCAATATACTGTGGATCTGGGGTTTAATATTTCAAATCAAAATAAGACCGGTATTCATGGCTTCCATGCGGCTCTTTCTTGCACGCTGGCACTGGCGGTCGCGACTTCGCGGGCGTACTCGGCGAGCCCGGTGCCCGTGCAGACCGATGACCTATTCAATACGCCGATCGGGACCGTCGAGGCCTCACCGACGCCATCGCCTTCACCGGCCCCGACTCAAGCCGCGGCGGCGGCCCCCGCGCCTCCTTCGGTACCCAAGCCAGTGTACAACTCCGAACAGCGCCAGGAGTATCAGGACGCGATCGACAAAGCCGAAGAAGGCAAGAAGGGCAACGAGTACTCCGCCGGGATCTGGGGAGTCACGACGCTTCTCTGCGGCTACAATTGCTTTCAGTACATGGTCACGCTGAGCGCCGCTCAGGCTAAGCTTTCAGCGGCGTTAACGAAAGCCTCGACGAGCGTCGGAGTTTTGCAAGGATGCCCGGGCGGCGGCACAGCAGCCGCGGCACCGTTGGCGGCTGCAGTATCATCCTGCATCGGCCTACTGGGTGCGGATGGAGCATCCAAGGCAGTTGCCGCAACCGGTTTCACCCCGGTCGCGCTGGCAGTTCTTCCCGGGGCGATGGCCGCAGGCTCGGCTGCTGAAAATTCGCATAAAGCATGTCAAACTTCCTTGAAGGCCACTCAGACTTCGGCGGTAACCGCGGCAAATGCGCAGGGGACGACCTACGCAGCTGCAGTTTACACGTCGGCGCTCGCCGGTCCCTGCTATACTGCTGCCACCACCATCGGAACTGATATTGGCACGGTCGGGACCGCGGAGGCCGCCTACTGGGCGCTTTCCGCTCAGATCATCACGACTGGATATTTCTGCGCCGGTGCCGCGGTCGCCTCGGCAGCGGCCGACCTCGCGATTAGCAGCAATATGGCTGGAGACGTGAGCGAAGGAATGATGGGAGCCATCGGTGCGGCACCTGCAGTCATTGGAACAGTTGTCACGCTGGCTACTTCCGCCGGGGGATATGTCAGCCACAACGCTTCGGGTATCACCTCCTGCGTGACGGCTGCTCTCGGTGGAGTCGTCACCGCGAACAAGATCGTGACCTCGCAGGACTACCAGAACTCGATCGACAAGAACACGGCGTCACGCGACGAGCTCGCGCATCTCAATCCGTCGATGATGACGCCAAAGATGTGGATGCGCTTTTTCGCGAGCGCCGGCGACACCGTCGGATCACTCTTCGGAAGCTGCGCGTTCGCGGCCGTTCGAGTCTCTGGCTCGGGCGTCGAAGCTTTTAAGCTCGCCGAAGCCTGCAAGCAGTCTTCGGTCACACGTACCACCCGCTTGAGCTGTGCCCGCAGCTCGGATACGGCGCTCGAGAAGATGCATCAGCAGGATCCTTCCCATCTCTCGGGCCTGCTCGAGAATTTCGAGGAGACTTTCGGCCGGGCGGCACTTCAGCAGGTTCTCGCCAGGCCCTTCGACCCGGGCTATATGGCGTCCCTGATCGCGCGTGAAGATCCTTCCCGCGTTCCGCAGCTCACTCAGTTCTTCGCGTCACTTCCGGCAAAGGTGACGGGCAAGGCCCTGAAGACGAGCGTACCTCCCAATCCGGTCCTTGGCGTCGCCAAGCTTTCGGAAACTACAATTGCAAGCGCCCTATCGAGCGAGTCCCAGCATCCTTCGGACCGCTCTCCTGCGAGCGCTCAGGCCGGAGAGCCCGAGGAAGTCGCCACCGGGCCCACCTCGCTCTTTGAGATTGTCTCCAAGCGCTACCGCAGCGTGCAGGACCGGGTCGAAAAACGGCCTTATTCGCTGCCTTATAATCGATTTTCAACGAGCAACTGAGCCGCCAGTGTAGACCTTGTCTGAGCGCGCTTCGGACCAAGTGATGATCGCTGTGCCGGGTTTCATTCCCAGCTCCTCGCAAAGCAGCTCAGCCGTTTTTTTCAATACCCGCTCGTTCATCTCGGCGGGCCGGCCCTCGACCGCCACGTGGTCGACGAACGGTGTGGTGCAGGTAAGCGTTCAGCTGGCCTGTTTCTTCTCTTTGGCGTCTTCGAGTCCCAGCCGGAGACATTCTTCGAAAAGTTGGGTGATCTCTTTCTGAAGCTCCGGCACCTGCTCGGGTGTCGCCGGGGCGAGAGCCAGCTGGCCCAAGATGATGTCGAGCGCGCGCGACAGAAGCTGCAGCGGGCGCGGGGTACCGACCGCGGATTGGCAGATGCCGAGGAAGTGTTCTTTGTCCCAAGGCTTCTCGAGTGTGGCTATCAGGCGCGTGGGCATCAGCGACATGAGCTTGTCTTTGTCTAGAGCGCCGCTCAACACAATCACGGGAAGGTCAGCGAAGGTCTGGCGGATCTGGAGGATGAGATCCAGGCCCGACATTTTCGGCATGGAGAAATCGCTGATCACGAGTTGGGGCTGAAACGTAGTGATCGCGTCCAACGCCGATTCGGGGCGCTCAAGGCCCATAACTTCATAGCCTGCGGAGAGCAGCTGATCGCTGATCAGATCGACCAGGTCCTGATCATCGTCCACGACCAGCACGCGTGGAGCGGCGGGATGGGTCTGCGCCAAAGTATTCTCGAGCGGCGGGACCACGCGCGCAGCCGACTCCGGATCCTCGTAGAGCGAGATCCTACAATCGCTGGTTTCCGAGAGCATCCGCATTTCCCAGGGTGTGCGGTCGCTGTCCCCAGTCGGACGTTTACCGAGGAGTTCGAGGATGTTGAGCAAATGAGCCTGAAAGCTCTTTAGCCCCATCATTTCGCCCGCACGCTTGAGGATCGTGATGATCCGCGCGACTTCAATCGTGTCCGGCCCCTGCGACTGAAAAAGTCCGCTGGCGCGGTCCAGCAGTTCCTCAGCCTTGATGCGAAACTCATTGAGAGCGGTTTCATCGTTGAGCATGGTCATGGAACTTATCGGCTGAGATAGGCCATCCCTTAAGTCAAAGATTTGCCGCTGCGGGTGGGGACGGACACAGGGCGAAAAGCTCAGCGGATTCCCCTCATCTCGTCCTCGGTTGGAGGAAGCGGGTGAAACGAGTCGTCCTTCTCGGCCCGGTGAGTGTAGAAACTGAATACGTAGCAGTCGAAATAAGGGCCGAGGCTCGCCTGGGCGCGGTCTTCAAGGAAACTTTGGAATATCGGCGTCGTGATCGTCTTGCCTTTCCAGAGCGCGAAGAGTTCGGCCAGGACCGGTCGAAGGCCTCCGTAATGGGTGGTCGAGAAAAGCTGGTCAAGGTCCGCGAGCAGGGCGCGCCCGTCGACATAGCAGTTGCGCGGCGTGAAGCGCTCGAAGGCGCGGAAGTTCGCGAGCATCGTGTTCGGGCGCTCGACGCCCGGTTCTGCGCGTAGGTAGCCATAATCTCGCCAGCTCGCGATTGCTTCGTCGATCCAGCCCGAGCTGCCGTATGCCGGCATCACACCTCGCGCGAACCAGGAATGCGTCAGTTCGTGGCTGAGCGCGCCTAGGGCGCTGACCGTGGCTCCGCAATGCTCCATGCCGCCTCTTCCCGGTTTGATGAAGGCCGTGTAGGACGCATGGAAGAACGGACCGTAGGTGGACTCCAGCTCGGCGAAGTACTCGGGGAGCTTCGCGCTAGCTTCCTTCGCGAGCGCCGCGTCCTCCGAGTAGACGGTGATCGGGATACTCTTTTCGAGGCCGGCGTAGGTGGAATGGATGATCGTGAAAGGGCGATCCGTCACGTGGAAGAAGAACGAGGAGGACGTGAAGTAAGAAGGAAATTCGACCGTCCACGCGTTCATGCCGTCGGTGGCGATCTTGCCGTTCGCGAAGAGCTCGTGGTGCGCGGTGACGCCCTTGAGCTTCAAGGAGAGCGTCAGCGGGTACTGGTCGAATTCGTAGTTCGCCGGAGCATAGCGTTCTAGGTATCCGCCGATGATCAGGTCGCTCATGGAGGTGATGAATCCGACGCCGGCCGAGTTATAGCTCACGCGCTCGGGCTTGACCGAGTAGTTGACGACGAGCAGATGGGACGAGCCTGAGTCGAGCTGCTCGGGCACGAGCCAGAACTGATTGTAGTCGGAGGGATCGCGTACCGTTTCCAGGGCGACCGCGTGGCCGTCGAGCGTGGCCGAGTCGATCGGCGCATCAAGCAGGAAATACGGATAGCCCTGCTCCGAGGCCCGAAATTGGATGCGAGATTCGCCATGGGTTTTCGTGGCGTCGCGGTCGATCGCGATCGCGAGCTTCACGGTCTCAAAATCCATCGAGACGGCCTTGCGGCCTTTCGTCTGGAACGTCGTCTCGAAGCGGCCTTCCAGCACCTGCGGCGCCGCTCGGGTAAGGGGGGTAGCGAAACAAAGCAGCAAAGTCACCAGGAGCGCGGTCGATCGAAGTGTCATCGCCGAAAGTATCCGCACGGCGTTCGCTTTGGGCAAGCAATTTCCCGGCTGACGCAGGTCTGTTTAGACACTATTTCAATTTGACCCGCAGACCTCTATCATTGACGAGACGACTCGTTCCGGAGTCTGGGGGTAAACTATGAATTTCAAGATATTCGTTCTGACCGTGGCATTCGGCCTGAACTGTCTTTCTCCCGGCGCGGCCTGCGCGGCAGCAGCCACGTCGGATGCTCTGACCTATTCGACGGATCCGTACGTTACGCTGATGGGCCAATACAATACTCAGCTGGATGCGGCGGCCGCCGCCTACAAGGCTTGCGCGCCCACGGCTTTGAG
>JAYVOO010000392.1:0-1504 GCA_043757905.1 Oligoflexia bacterium | reverse complement strand
TTGGTCTTCTTCGTCTTCTTGGCCTTCTTGCCGCCCTTGTGCTCGGTCTTCATTTCGGTCTTCACTTCGGTGGAGCCTTCGGTCGTTGCAGCAGGAGCGGTCGCTTCTGGAGCGGCAGCGGCTGGAGCAGCGTGGTCGTCAGCGAAAGCGCAAACCGAGAAAGCGAACACAGCGGCGAGAACGAGAATCAACTTTTTCATAAGATCTCCTTAGGATTTCTGAGCCCAATAACTAGACTCTGTAATAACAGTTCTAAGCCTTAACACCTGCGCTAGCAAGATTAAAACCGTAGTGTTTTCAGCAACGTAGCACGTTGATACAGTGTCGCAGCACGCGACACTTTCCGCGCCCCCAACTCCAACGTACCGGCCCGCCGCACCGCCACCCGCTTTCCGGGACCACCAGCCCGACTTTCATCGTCAGCGATCTTTTGCTTGCTCCGATTTTCTGAATTTCCATTCCCGGCTCTAGCTATCGCATCTGCGAGCCTGGGCCAGTCATGGGGAAGTTTGGGATCGATTCACATCAGCCATGGATGGCGAGGGGATGTGAAAGGCAGGAGGCCTGTTCGATCTCAAACTTCCCCATGACTGGGCCAGGCTCGCCGCTGAGAGAGCTAAAACTTGGATTGAAAAGTATAGATGTGCTTGATGTCGATGTGCGAGAACCGCAGATGCTTCAGTTTCATCGCAGCCAATTGCATGATGAGCTTCGTTTGCCGGCTCTTGTCCTGGTAGCGAACTTTCTTAATCTCACCCAGGATGAACGATTCCATGTCGGTGGGATGAAAGCAGAAGCCACGCGAGAACTCGAAACTGCCCTTGAACGGGATAATGCGCGCCTCGAAGATGTCGCCGCGGCCGAAGCCGCGATTGATCTCGGCGTCGTCGACGGTGTGGACCTTGTTCGAGAAGAGATCGAGCACGACAAGCGCCTTGCGGTTCCAGGTCGCGCGCTTCAAGCGGAAGAGCGAGTGGATCGTCGAGCAGAAATCGCGGTAGATGTTGAGCTCGTCGTTGGAGAAGCGTTCCTTGTTCTTGCGAAAGTAGAACTTGATCGGCGGCAGGTCGACTCCCGGCAGGTCGCGCTCGAAGAGGTACCAGTCCATGAAGATGCACATGCGCTGCTCGAACTCGGGGTCATCTTCGTAGACGATTCCGGCCTTCTCGAAGTACTCAAGCTTCGCCGTGTAAACCTCGCGGTAGTACTCGCCGGTCGTGAATTCCTCAATCACAGGCTCCAGATATTTCTGGTACATGCCTATTTAGCCATCGCCTTCACGAACCGGTCGAAGAGCTCGATCGAATCGTGCGGGCCCGGGCAAGACTCCGGATGGTACTGTACCGAAAACGCCTGCTTTCCGCCTTGGGCGGAGGTATTCACAGCAAGGCCTTCCACGGTCTTGTCGTTCAGGTTGATGTGCGTGACCTCGACGGTCGACGGGATGGAGTTGCCGTCAACCGCGTAACCGTGGTTATGCGAGCTGATCTCAACCCGGCCGAGG
>JAYVOO010000391.1:0-1504 GCA_043757905.1 Oligoflexia bacterium | reverse complement strand
CCCACTCGAGCGCCTTCAGGGATTTCACGAAACCGTTGAGGACCAGGCTGCAGAGATTGGGACACTCGAAGTAAACGAGGTTCAAGATGACGGGACGACCTTTGTGAAAGTAGTCGGCGAGCTGGACGTCCTCGCCCTTCTCGTTCTTGAATTGAAGCGTCTGGATCGAAACCGTGTCGCCGAGGTGCTCGGTGATCCCGACTTCCTTGAGCTGCGGCGGAATTCCCGGCGCCTGCTGGGCGCGGTCCTGCTGCGCAGCCGACAGATCGGCATGACAGATGGTGCCGAGCGCCATCAGGCACCCGAAACCACTGACCAAAAAGCTGGAGAAAATCGAGGAGAGAATCCGGTTTGGCTGCATGACTGTCTCTCATTCTTAGGTGCGCCCGCACGCCAAGTCAAGGATCAAAGGTCCCGTTTAGGCTGGGATTTCTCCCGTAGAAAAGCTCCGGAAAAGTGTTACTGAGATGCCATGCGGCTAACGCTCAAGGCCAGGGTCTCCGACTTCCTGCAGCTCTCGAAATCCGGGATCGTCACACTGGTTTTAATCAGTGTACTGGGCGGCTACCTGATTGGTCAGCCCCTGGATCAGCCGCTTTCCGTCGAAAGACTACTTCTCACGCTCTTCGGAGTGCTCTTTCTTGCCTCGGGTTCCTCGGCGCTCAATCAGCTCCAGGAATGGCGAATCGATGAACGCATGCCACGGACCGCGAAGCGCCCGATCCCCAGCGGAAGAATGACTCCCGCGCAGGTCGCCCTCTTCGTCGCGTTCAACCTCGCCCTAGGCCTCGCACTGCTGGCCTGGGTCAGCCAGGCGCAACTCTTGCTCGGCGTGCTCGCGGTCATCTCCTATAATGGCCTCTATACTCTCTGGTGGAAGAAGCACTGGGCGTACGCCGCAGTGCCAGGCGCGGTGCCGGGAGCGCTGCCGATCCTCATGGGTTACGCGGCCGCTCACGGAACGGTTCGGACGCCCGGCGGGGTCTACCTGTTTTTCGTCCTCTTCTACTGGCAGATGCCGCATTTCTGGGTGCTCGCGCTGAAATACCGCGAGGACTACGCCAAAGGCAGCATTCCCACCCTCCCGGTCGCGCGCGGCCCGGGCGTGACGGTCCTGCAGATCGCGGTCTGGTGCCTCGCCTACATCGGAATCGCCCTGATGGCACCCCTCTTCCTGCCAGTGCGCTCTTTCTATCTGCTCGCCTCGATCCCGATGAGCGCGAAGGTTCTCCTCGAGCTGAAACGCTTCGCGCGCGAGCCGGACGGCAAGCGCTGGCTGCATTTCTTTCTCTGGGTGAATTTCAGCCTGATCGCCTACATCGCCGCGGCTGCGATCGACTGCTGGGGCCCTTACCTGCTGACGCCTTACTTCACGCGCTGAATCGGCCGGTTCTAGCAAGAGTCATGAGAAACAGGGCCTCCGCGCGCCGCGGTAGTCATCGAACTTGCAGTCAGTGCTGATGCGAACCCTTCCAATCAGATCGGATTACTCATGAAATTATCT
>JAYVOO010000390.1:0-5490 GCA_043757905.1 Oligoflexia bacterium | reverse complement strand
GCACCGCGACTTCGGCCACGCTCCAAGTCGGTTCGACCGTGACTACTTCTCTCTGCATTAACTCTCGAATATACATAAGATTCCTTCTGCTTTCCCGGCTAGGCGACCTGGGTAGTTTGAGATGCCGTGGCCGCTGCTGCGGTTTGGGGCGCCGCCAATTTGATGTGCTGATCCGCGAACTTCAGAATTTCAGGATGATGGGTCGAAGCAATGATCGTCACTTTGCCCTTGAGCCGCGCGAGCGTCTGCAGGAGGCGCTTCTCGGTGTCCAGGTCCAAGTTCGCCGTCGCCTCGTCGAGGATCAGCGCGCTCGGGTGACGAAGCAGTGCGCGGGCCATAGCGAGGCGCTGCTTCTGGCCCATGGAAAGCCCAAGACCTTGGTCGGTTATCTTCTGCTTGAAGCCGTTCGGGAGACTGTGAATGAATCCGCACTCGGCCATCTCGCAGACCTTCAGTAGCTCTTCTTCCGAGATGGTTTCCTTGACGCCGTAAAGGAGATTATCGAGGATAGTTCCCTCGATGATGAAGCTCTCGGCGCCGACGTAGCCGATATTACGGAGAATCTGTTTCCGCACAAGCGCCAGTGGGCTGTACTCGTTCAAGACAGCGACCTCAACCTGACCCTCGCTCGGAGTGAACTCGCCCAGCAGAAGATTCAGAAGAGTGCTCTTTCCGCTTCCGGAAGGCCCCGTGATGACCGCGAGAGACCCAGCCGGGATCTCAAACGAAAGGCTCGAGAGCAGGGGTGCCCGCGCCCCTGGATGCTGGAAACTCACTTGCGAGAAGCGCCAGGCGACCGGTCCGGCTGTCTTGAAGCTGTCGGAAGGGGCATTCGTGGAACTGCGTGCCACGGCGGACTTTCCATCGAACTCGGCGGCGGCACCGTCGGACCCACCGTCCCTTGCTTCTCGCTGCCACCAGTCTAATGACTGCTTAAGATAGACCGTGTTGGCGAACATATTGGACAGCGAAATGGACAGACTTGAAACCTGCGAAAGCAGGCGGTAAAGAAGGTAAAAGTAAGGAATGAGCGACTCCATGAGCGCCGGGTCTGATTGCGAACGGGCGAGCTGCGCCACTCCGCAGACCAAGATGACTGCCACGCTCTGCGAATAGGCATGAGAGGCGCTTAACCACTTCCTGTTGGTAAGTGAAGTGCCGAGGTGGGATTTGAGCCCTTTGATCGCCAGGCCGCGCTCGGCGGTCTGAAGCCCATAGATCCTGAGCAGGACGAGATTCTTGATTCCCATCAGCACTCGGTTATTGACCCGATCCCAATGCAACGCGGTCTGTTTGCCGGAACCTCGTATATTCCCGTTCAATGCCTTCAGCGGCCGAGTGCAGAAGAAAGTCAGGACCGCGACGATGAGCGAAAGCTTCGGAGCCATTGCGACCAACTGGACTGCGAGGCAAAGCGAAATGACGAACGCTACCATCGCGCTTTGGATGTCGGAAATTGCATTAGAGGCCTGCGGGATCAGATCATGGAGGTGGATCGAGGCTTTTTTCGCGCTCGCGTCTCGGCGCATAAAGATCCAGTCGACGAGGCGGCGGCGCTGATAAAATTTGAATTGCTCGACAGCCGCGCCATTCACGTAGGAATTGAACCAGAGTAGAAAGCCTCTTAGCGCCACAAAAGAGATCACTGCCGCTGCGAGCGTGTATGGGGTCGTGAACCACTCAGAAAGATTGAAAGGATGAGTTCCCGCTGGGGGGGTTGAATTAAGTACCAGGGACTTGAGCAGATAGGCGACGCCAAGCTCAGCCACGAACAGGGCGAGTCCGACTGGCAATCCCGCTCCAATCAGGAAGATGAGCTTGCGCCCGAGGTAGGGGGCCAGCGTTCTCAGCTTGATCCGCGAATCTGTTTTTGAACTGGACATGGTTGCTCGGGCTCCTAGCTTTAGACTGATCGGGTACCCATCAGCTAAAATGTAGAAATAGTCTAAGCAAGCTGCAGCAACGGGCCCGAAAAGTCAGGAATGTGACGGTACGAGCTTGACGAGAGCAGCTGTTGAACCTTCCTGGAAACTGTCGGCGCGCGCTGCTGCCCAGGGACGGGCGAAACTCTCCGGGATCTCGCCATTCAAGAGCGAGCCCGGCTCGATGAAGGTGTAGATTTCTCCATAATGCTTCAGTTGGTGTGGCCCCATCCTGCGCTGGATATGCCAGGCCTTGAGGTCCTGGGAGCGGGCGATGCCCGCTGCGCCGAGCACTTCGAAGAAACTGCGCACGGTCTCGCGCTGAAAGTTTGCTACGCGCTGGGCTTTGTCGGGGACCACGAGACCCTTCACCAGGTGTGGGTTCTGAGTAGCGACCCCCGTTGGGCATTCATTCGTGTTGCAGCGAAGCGCCTGGATACAACCCAGAGCGAACATCATTCCGCGAGCCGAGTTGCATAGGTCCGCTCCGAGCGCGATCTTCTTTGCAATGTGGAATCCCGAAGTGATCCGCCCGGCCGCTATGATCTTCACCTGGTCGCGCACCCCCGCGCCAACGAGCGCGTTATGGATAAAGACGATCGCGTCGTTTAAGGGGGTTCCGACGGAGTCCGAGAACTCCAGGGGCGCTGCGCCCGTGCCACCTTCGGCGCCGTCGATCGTGATGAAGTCGGGAACGATCCTGGACTCGAGCATCGCCTTCACGATCGCGAGGAACTCCCGGCGCTTTCCAAGGCAGAGCTTGAAGCCCACGGGCTTGAAGCCCGAGGCCTCGCGAAGTTGCTGCACGAACTCAAGTAAGCCTTTCGGGGTGGAGAACGCCTTATGGGCCGGAGGCGACAGTACGTCAAAGCCCATGTCCACGCCACGGATCAAGGATATCTCTTGGGTGACTTTGCTTGCAGGCAGTATCCCTCCGTGGCCGGGCTTGGCTCCTTGCGAAAGCTTGATCTCGATCATTTTCACGTTGGGTTTGGCGGCTCGCTCCGCAAAGGCCTCACGGTTGAAGTTGCCCTTCTTGTCGCGGCAACCAAAGTAACCAGTTCCAATCTGCCAGACCAGGTCGCCCCCCGGCTCGAGGTGATGCGGGCTCAGCCCCCCTTCGCCGGTATTATGATAGAAGCCCCCGGCCTTGGCGCCGCGGTTGAGCGCGAGAATTGCGTTCTTGCTAAGCGCGCCGTAGCTCATGGCGGAGATATTCAGCAGCGCGGCGCTATAAGGTTGCTTACAGCCGGGCCCGCCGATCATGACCCGCTGATCTGCCGGATCCGCATGAACCGGCGCAAGTGAATGATTGATCCATTCGTAACCCGTGGCGTAGACGTCTGACTGAGTCCCGAACGGCAAAGTGTCCACCTGACCCTTGGCGCGCTGATAAACCACTGAGCGCTCCGTCCGGCTGAATGGCTTGCCGTCTGAATTGGATTCAACGAAGTACTGGTTAATCTCGGGACGGATCATCTCCATGAGGTAGCGCCCGTGACCGAGGATCGGAAAGTTCCTTCGAATGCTCTGCGAGTCTGGGTGATGTCGGTGAAGCCGACCCAGATCAACGAGCCAAAGAACGCGGCCGCGATCCACATCCACGCCGAGATCTCCGGACTGAGGTAGAAGAGCAGTCCCAACGCGACGGTGACGATCAAGCTGAATGCGTAGAAGATATTCCTCACAAAGCCCTCCTGGCATATCGAGGTAGGTCGTTCTCAACTATTATATTGGAGAGTCGCCGTCCGCACCAGCGGGCGATTCAGAGCGTCCAGTGATCCGTCAAGAAATTGTTCGCATGCCGCCGCGGTAGAGCGCATCGTGAATCTCGTGGATCACAATTTTGGCCGCGGTCACGAGAGGCACCGAGACCAGCATTCCGACGAGCCCGTAGTACTCCTGGCCCACCATGACGGCCACGACCACCAGAAGCGGGTGTAAATTGACGAGTTGAGCGACGACGACCGGGAAGATGACGAACGTGTCCACGATGTTGGCCACGCCGTAAACGATCATGACGGGCCAAAAGTACGCGGCATTCGCCGGATCCAGCGCAGTGGCCAGCACGCATGCGGCTGCACCGATCAAGGGACCGACGTAAGGAAGGATATTGGTCACGCCCGCGATCAGCGCGAGGGGTCCCGGGTAAGGAGCGTGCACGATCAGGAAGCCGACGTAGCAGAGAACCCCGACCAGCGTAGCCTCCAGGAGCTTGGCCCGCACGTAATCCGAGAAAGCGCCGATCACGCGCGTGCTGACGATGTAGCTCGACTCGAAAAGCCGGTTGGGAACCAAACTGAAGAAGTAGCGCTGTATCGACGGGCCGCTCTGAAGCAGTACGAGCGCGAGTACCGGGGTCATTACGAGACCGAGAACGAGGTCGCTTGCGAGCGCGGCGCCGTGGGTGATGAACCACCGCTCGGTCCCTTGAGCCCAGCGGGTCAATGTGCCCACTACGTCGACCGACTGGAGGAGCGGGTACTGGCCTTTGAATCCTTGTTCGAGCGCGGTTAGTCGCGAAAGGCTGGCCGCGAAGAAGGCGGGTGCACCCTCGTAGGCCGAATGCCAGGTTAACGCGACTGTCTGACCCAGCCAGAGCGCAGCGCCCCCGAGTACGACAGCGATCGAACCGAAAACGATGGCAATGCCGGCGCCGCGCGAGAAATCCCGGCGCTCGAACCACACGACGAGCGGCGAGAAGAGCAGCGCGAGCACGACCGCAAGCAGTGACGGCAGGAAGAGTCCCGGCGTAATCGCCACGACAACGGGAATCGCGGCCAAAGCGGCAAATAAGAATGCCAGCTTCAGCAGATCCTTTTTCAGGCGCGGATCAGGCCGATTTCGGATGATCATGGGTGACTCGCTCGGTGGTGGCCAGGAGGCGCTCGCTCAGGATGCGGGAGAGTTGAAATAGGATCTTCACGCCGAGCGCGGGCTTGCGGGCGACGATGTCCATGAGATCGGGCTTGAAGAATCCGACGAGCACGGTGGGATCGACGGCAATAGCGGAAGCGCTGCGAACTGCGTCTGGCTGGATCAAGGTCATCTCGCCGAAGAAGCTTCCCTTTTCAAGCGTTGTCATCAGCACGTCGCTCTCCGCGCCTTGCGTTTTGATGGCGACTTTGCCCCGGGCAATCGAGAACATGCCGAATCCGCGCTCACCTTCCGTGAAGACGGCTTCACCTCGCTCGTAGTTGCGCACGTAAACCCGCTTTGAGAGGTACTGGAGCTCGTTCGCCGTCAGGGCCTCGAAGAGCACGTTCTCACGCAGCACTTCGATGACGGGGTCCTGCTTGCGCTTGCGGCGCTGGAAAAGATCAGCCCAGAGAAACTGAGTCGGTTTCAAATCAGCCATTCAAATATCCTCTCTCGGTTTGGCGAGCGCATCGAGCTTTGCCTCGACCAGCTTGCTGACCAGCGCGGAAAGATCCTCGCGCGCGGCGCCGGCTGTTGGCGCGCCCGGCGTTTCGGCCATTGCCTGGTCGATCATCTTTTCAATTGAGAGCGCGTGCACCCAAGTCTTCTCGCGCACGGAGAAATAGAGAACCGCGGTCGAAAGCAAAAT
>JAYVOO010000389.1:0-5497 GCA_043757905.1 Oligoflexia bacterium | reverse complement strand
GGTTTGGAGACCACCCGTGTCGGCCATTTTTGAACAGCTGGGGCTGGATGAAACATTCTTTACCCAGCTGATCCTGATCGCAGTCCTCTTCGTCGTGCTCGGGCCGCTTTACTTCAAGCCGTTTCTCAAGCTTTTTGAGGCGCGTCACAAGAGTACAGTCGCCGACCAGGAATCAGCTGAAAAGCTGATGGCCGACGCTCAGGCTAAGCTCGAGGAATACAAGCGCCGCGTATCGGAAGAGCGCGCTTCGGCCCGCAAGGAATTCGACGCCCTGATTGATCAGGCCAAAAAAGAAGAGGCGGCGTTCCTCCAACACGCCCGTGAAGAGGCCAAGAAGATTACCCAGCAGGCCGCCGAGTCCGTTGCCCAGCAGCACGCCGAACTCAAGAAGAAGCTCGATCTGGACGTTGAGTCGCTCGCCCACAATATTTCTGAAACGCTTCTTCTGAGGAAGGGCTGATGGAACACCTGCTCGCCCCCGCCCTCAATTTCGGGCTTCTTCTCGCGTTTCTTTTCGTCAAGCTCAAGAGCCCATTCAAAGAGTTTGTGGGCACCCGCCATGTGCAGCTCCGGGATGAGTTGGGGCGCGTCCGCTCCCTGCTGAAGCAGGCAAACGAACAACACGAGGAGTTCTCGGCTAAGCTGAAGGCGGTCGAAGGCGAGCTTGTGATGCTGCGCGAACAAGCCAAGCGCGACGCCCACGCATCCAAGCAACGGATGCTTGCCGAGGCCCAAGCGCTATCGGCGGCGATCGTGGCGGACGCAAAGGTATCCGCCCAGAGTCTCTACGAAGACCTGCGGTCCAGTCTTCGAGCCGAAATTGGAGCCCAGGTTCTGGCGCGCGCTGAAACGTTGATGAGAGACCGTCTCACCGGCGAGGACAAGGCGCGTATCCGCCGGGAGTTCTCCAGACAAGTGGAGGGCACACAATGAGTCTCGCCAAATCCTATGCCCAAGCGCTCTACCAGTCGGCCTCCGAGGCGGGCTCCAAGTCAGACGCGCTCGATCAGCTTGCTCGCGAGTTCGACTCGTTTCTCGCGGCCGCCAACTCCTCTAGCGAGGCCAAAATTGCGATTTTCTCGCCCGTCGTGACCGCGAAGGAAAAAACCGCAATCATCGAAGAGATCTCCAAAAAGTTCAGCTATTCGCGGACGATGACGAACTTTCTTTCGCTTCTGGCCCGCAAGGGGCGGCTCTCCGAATTGAAGGATATTCGCGAAGCTTATCTCGCGGTCCGCACGGAGGCCGAAGGCGGCTTGACCGGCCGGCTCGAATCCGCTGAGCCGCTCAGTCCGGAGGACGTGCAGGAGCTCTCCCGCTCGTTCTCGAAAAAACTCGGTAAGCCTGTCGCGTTCCAGACATCGACCGACCCGGATCTTCTTGCGGGAATCAAGGTCAGCGTCAACGGCGTCACCTATGACGGGACGCTGCGCGCACAACTTCAACAACTCCGGGACCGCCTGGTCACCGGCTTAGCAGACTAATTTTTCGGCGAGGTAGAATATGCAGATCCGTCCAGAAGAAATCACCCAGATCCTGAAGTCCCAGCTCGCGAACTTCGAAAAGAAGCTCGACGTATCCGAGACCGGCACCGTGGTCGCGGTCGGTGACGGAGTCGCGAAAATCTACGGCCTCGAGAAGGCCATGGCTGGCGAACTCGTCGACTTCGGCGGCGGCATCACCGGGATGGTTCTCAACCTGGAAGAAGAAAGCGTCGGCGTCGCGATTCTCGGCGACGATACGCAGATCAAGGAAGGCTCCACCGTCAAGCGCACGAACAAGATCGTTCAAGTGCCGGTCGGCGACGCGCTCCTGGGTCGCGTCGTGAACGCGCTCGGCATTCCGATCGACGGCAAAGGCGAGCTAAAGGGAGTTCAGTACCGCAAGGTCGAGACGAAGGCCCCCGGCATCGTTGACCGCCAGTCGGTCAATGAACCGATGCAGACGGGCATCAAGGCCATCGACTCCATGATTCCAATCGGCCGCGGACAGCGCGAGCTGATCATCGGCGACCGCCAAACGGGCAAGACCGCCGTTGCGCTGGACACGATCATCAACCAGAAGGGCAAAGGCGTCCTTTGCATTTACGTCGCCATCGGCCAGAAGCAATCTACCGTCGCACAGGTAGCCGACAAGCTTCGCGCGAATGGAGCGCTTGAACACACGATTATCGTGTCTGCAACAGCGTCCGAACAGGCGCCGCTCCAGTTCCTGGCTCCCTACACGGGCGTCACGATGGGCGAATACTTCCGCGACAACGGCAAGCACGCCTTGATCGTGTATGACGATTTGACGAAGCAGGCTCAGGCCTATCGCCAGCTCTCGCTGCTTCTTCGCCGTCCACCGGGCCGCGAAGCTTATCCCGGCGACGTTTTCTATCTCCATTCCCGCCTCCTCGAGCGCGCGTGCAAGCTCTCGAGCAAGCTCGGCGGAGGATCGCTGACCGCGCTTCCGATCATCGAAACGCAGGCAGGCGACGTGTCCGCTTATATTCCGACAAACGTGATCTCGATCACCGACGGCCAGATTTTCCTCGAAACCGATCTCTTCTATTCCGGCATTCGCCCGGCCGTGAACGTCGGCCTCTCCGTTTCCCGCGTCGGCGGTAACGCTCAGATCAAGGCGATGAAGCAGGTCGCGGGCAGCCTTCGTCTCGAGCTCGCGCAGTACCGTGAGAAGGCCGCTTTCGCCCAGTTTGGAAGCGACCTCGACGCCGCCACCCAGCGCCAGATCGCCCGCGGACAGCGCCTGACCCAGATTCTGAAGCAAGGGCAGTACGCTCCCCAGCCGGTCGAACGTCAGGTCGTCACGATCTTTGCGGGCACCGGAGGCTTCCTCGACAAGCACCCGATCGACAAGATGGGCGAGTACGAGCAGCAGTTAGGCGCGTTCCTCGAACAGAAGTACCCGAACGTCTTCAAGGACATCGTTTCGAGCGGCAAGATCGACGACACGCTCAAGGCGACCCTTACGAAGGCGCTGACGGAGTTTGATGGAGTGTTCACGGCTTAACCGGAGACGTAAGTGACCAGGCCGGCCTGCCGGGCCGGCCGAGATTATCTTGACCAGGCCGGCCTGCCGGGCCGGCCGAGAGTAAAAGGCGACGCAAAGTCATGGCTAGTACCAAAGACCTAAAAAAGCGAATCGGCACCGTCAAGAACACGCAGCAGACCACGCGTGCGATGAAGATGGTCTCGGCCGCCAAGCTGAGAAGGGCGCAGGACGCGATCTTGGCTCAGCGCCCGTACGCCAAGCGGGTGAACCACCTGATCAACAGCCTGTCTTCGGCGATCGAAGGCGATCTCGACTCCCCTCTTCTGGGCCGAGAGCTGGATGCCGGCAAAAAGCCGAAAGTTCTGTTGGTTCTTGTCACTTCGGACCGCGGACTTTGTGGCCCGTTCAATGGCGCCGTCATCAAGGCGGCCCAGCGCTGGGTGCTTAAGAATGGAGCGGCCTACGAGTCCGTCGAGTTCAATTTCGTCGGCCGCCGCGGGCATGACTTCTACAAGAATCGCCAGACTGCGCGCATCGGCACTTATTTCGCCGAAGCCGGCGGGAAAGTGACCTTCGCCAAAGCGAAGAAGCTCGCGCAGGCGTTGGTCGACCGTTATCTTTCCGGCGAAGTCGACGAAGTCAAATTCATCTACAACGAATTCAAGAACGCCGTCACGCAGGAAGTCCAGACACTGGATCTCCTGCCGGTGAAGCCCGATACCGCACCCGCGGCAGTTCAGGGCCGGGTCCCGGTCGAGCAGTCCTCGATGGTGATCATCAAGCCCTCGCCCGTTGCGGTTCTTCATTATCTTCTCGAAAAGAACTTCGCGATTCAGTCCTTCCGCATCCTGCTCGAGTCGCAGGCCGGCGAGCATGGGGCGCGCATGTCCGCGATGGAAAACGCGACGAAGAACGCAGGCGAGATGATCAAGAAACTATCGCTTCAATACAATAAGCAGCGTCAGGCCGGGATCACCAAGGAGCTCCTTGAGATCATTTCCGGCAGCGAGTCTCAGAAGGGTTAAGGGAGATCTTTATGTCAGCTACAGCAAAGTCCGAAAACATGGGGCGCATCAAGCAAGTCATCGGCCCGATCGTCGACGTTGAGTTCGAGGCCGGCCGGCTTCCCGCGATTTATCACGCGGTCAAGGTCACGAACCCCGGCGTCGACGACAAGCAGTGGAATGTCGTTCTGGAAGTCGCTCAGCACCTGGGAGAGAATACCGTTCGCTGCGTTTCGATGGAAGCCACCGACGGACTGGTCCGAGGACAGCCCGCCCAGGACACGGGCGACCAGATCTTGATGCCAGTCGGGCGCGAAACTCTCGGCCGCATCCTGAATGTCATCGGCGATCCAGTCGATGAAATGGGGCCAGTCGGCCACAAGAAAGCCTACCCGATCCATCGCCCCGCTCCTGCCTTCAAGGACCAGAGCGTCGCGGTGCAGCCGTTCTTCACGGGCATCAAGGTCGTCGATCTGCTGGCCCCTTATGCTCGCGGCGGCAAGATCGGCCTTTTCGGCGGCGCCGGCGTCGGCAAAACGGTTCTCATCATGGAGCTCATCAACAACCTCGCCACCCAGCACGGCGGCTTTTCGGTTTTCGCCGGCGTCGGCGAACGTACCCGTGAAGGCAACGATTTGTGGATGGAAATGAAGGAGTCCGGAGTTCTGAAGAAGACCGCATTGGTCTACGGCCAGATGAACGAGCCACCAGGCGCCCGCGCCCGGGTCGCGCTCTCGGCGCTCACGGTCGCGGAATACTTCCGCGACGAAGAGAACCAGGATGTTCTACTGTTCGTCGACAACATCTTTCGCTTCACGCAGGCAGGCTCGGAAGTCTCGGCTCTCCTGGGTCGTATTCCTTCGGCAGTCGGCTATCAGCCAACGCTTGCGACCGAGATGGGCGAGCTGCAGGAACGCATCACCTCGACCAACAAGGGATCGATTACGTCCATTCAGGCGATTTACGTGCCTGCCGACGATTACACCGATCCCGCTCCAGCGACGACTTTCGCTCATTTGGACGCCACGACCAATCTGTCGCGCGCGATCTCGGAACTCGGGATCTATCCGGCCGTCGATCCTCTTGCTTCGACGTCCCGGGTCCTTGATCCTCGCGTTGTCGGCGAAGAGCATTACGCCGTGGCTCGGCAGGTTCAGGCGATCCTTCAGCGGTACAAGGATCTTCAGGACATCATCGCCATCCTTGGGATGGACGAGCTCTCGGAAGAAGACAAGTTGGCAGTGGCACGCGCCCGTAAGGTTCAGCGCTTCCTCTCGCAGCCGTTCTTCGTTGCCGAGCAGTTCACCAACATCAAGGGTGCGTTCGTGAAGATCGAAGACACCATTCGTGGATTCAAGGAAATCTGCGACGGCAAGCACGACGAACTTCCGGAACAGGCTTTCTATCTCGTTGGCACGATTGAAGACGCCATCGAGAAAGCAAAGACTCTGAGGTAATCGACAAATGGCACTTAAGCTCAGCGTACTTTCGCCTGAAAG
>JAYVOO010000388.1:0-5515 GCA_043757905.1 Oligoflexia bacterium | reverse complement strand
GAGCGGCCGATCAGCCCTTCTCGCCAATTGCGCTCAGCGCATATCAGACCATCTGGATCCAAGAGGCTGATTTCCATCACATCCGGAAGTACGCCGAGAACGTGCTCACGAATCCCAAACTCACCGCCGGCATGCCCATCGAGAAGCGCATGGAGACCCTCCAGCGCGCCGCGATCGTTGTGGTCGAGGACATCTTCACCAACCCCTCGCCCGAGAATCTCACCCGCGGCGTGAAGGTCGTCAGCTCCTTCGTCCACGCGCTCGTGAAGGAACCGCACGCCTACGCGATGCTCTCGAAGCTCTCCACCCATGATCCTTACACTCTCCAGCACTCCATCGGCGTTTCCGTCAACTGCATCATCCTGGCGAAGAAGGCCGGCGTGACCGCACCCGAGGATTTGAACGAGGTCGGCGTCGCGGGCCTGCTCCATGACGTCGGAAAAGTGCACGTGAGCACTGCGATCATCAACAAGCCAGGACCGCTGGACGATCTCGAGTGGGAGGAGATGCGCCAGCACTCCAACAAGGGCTACGAGATCGTGAAGGACCACCCGGTGCTCACTGAGCGCACTAAGCGCGCGATCCTCGAGCACCATGAAGAGAACACCGGCAAGGGCTACCCGCAGGGGCTGAAGCCCGACCAGGTCCACCTCTTCTCCAAGATCGTCTGTATCGCCGACATCTTCAATGCGCTAACAACCAACCGCAGCTACTCGCAGGCCCGGACGCCCTTCGAGGCGTTCCAGCTGATGCGCGAGAAGGTTTCACACAAGTTCGACGCCGACCTCTTCAAGAAGCTCGTGCAAGTCTACGGCGGCGCCGTAACTTAAGACCTGGACTTTTAAGATCTCGGCCCGCCTCAAAGGCCGGCCTGTTCATCTAATCCGCTTCGCCGGTCGACTCGTTCTTGGAGGCGTCTTTTCTAGGCGCGAAACTGACGGTGATCTTCAGCTCGTTCTTCGAGAGCACTTCCTGGATGAGCGCCGAGGGATCCATTTTTTCCGTAAGCTTCGTCAGGGCGTCCTTCGACAGGTTCTGGAGGAACTCCTTGCGCGTGCGGTTCGCCGATTCCAGTACCCCGGACAAAAGCTCCTTGGGAAGCTTGAACTCGGAGACGAGCGAACGCAGGCTCTCCTCGGTCAAGAAAATCGCACCGACCCCGACTGTCAGGACCTTCTTGACGAGGTCGGCAGCCTTTGACTGCAGGTCATCCGCGCTCATCGGGACTGCGCTCTTTTCTCGAAATTCTTCACCATCGAGGGAAGACTCCCCTTCACCAGGCGGTTCAGGATCATGTTCGGGACCATGATCTTGAACTCCAGTTCCACCTCGTAAACGATGTCAGTCTTGCCGTCGCCAGCGGATTTGATCTTCCAGGCGCCGGAGTTTTTCTTGAAGACGTCGCTCTCTGCCAGTGTCCAGGTAATCGTGCCCGCGGCGTTATCTTCCTTCAGATCCAGTGTATAGACGATGTCCTTCATCATGGACACGTTATAGGTCACGCGCGCCTCGCCCGGGCCCTTGCGTTCGACTTTCACGCCCGTGCAGCCCTCGACGAATTCCGGGTAGTCCTCGTAGCGCGTAATCGTGGCGAAGAGCTTATCGCGGTCGACGTTCAAGACTTCATGGATATCTGCCTTTGCCATGCTTTCAGTACCTCGGTTTTCTGTCGAAATGATGTTCCGATTCGATGTATCTCACCGTGCCCGACTCCGAGCGCATGACGACCGAATGGGTGCGGGCCCCGCCGGCCGTGAAGCGAACGCCGTCGAGAAAGGTTCCCTGGGTGACGCCCGTCGCGCAGAACATCACATTCCCGCGCGCGAGCTCCTCGATCCGGTAGACGCGGTCGAAGTCGGTGACGCCCATCTGGGTCGCGCGCCCGCGCTCGCCGTCGTTGCGGAAAACTAGGCGCCCCTGAAAGTCCCCGCCCGAGCAACGCAGGGCCGCGGCAGCGATCACGCCCTCGGGCGCTCCGCCAGTGCCCATGAGGACGTCCACGCCGCTCTCGAACTTGCAGCAAGCGAGCGCCGCCTGCACGTCGCCGTCACCGATCAGCCAGATGCGGGCTCCGGCCTTGCGAATCTCGGCGATGAGCTTCTCGTGCCGAGGCCGGTCGAGCACCACGACAGTGAGGTCGTCGACATTGCATCCCTTGGCTTTCGCAACTGCCGTGAGGTTCTCGGTGGGGGTGCGATTCAAGTCGATCCTGCCCTTGGCCGTGGGGCCCACCGCGATCTTCTCCATGTAGACGTCGGGCGCGTGTAGGAACTGGCCTTCTTCGGCGATGGCGATCACCGAAAGCGCGTTCACGCCGCCATGCGCGCAAATGGTCGTGCCCTCGAGCGGATCGAGCGCCAGATCAAGCCGCGGGCCGTCGCCCTTGCCGACTTTCTCGCCGATGTAGAGCATGGGCGCTTCGTCGCGCTCGCCTTCGCCGATCACTACGGTGCCGTCGAAATTGATCGAGCTCAGCATGCGGCGCATGGCCTGCACGGCTGCGTGGTCGGCCGCCTTTTCGTCTCCCCGACCCATCAGACGCGCGCTCTCGAGCGCCGCGGCTTCCGTCACTCGAACGAACTCCATCGCGAAGTTG
The DNA here is from genome assembly GCA_043757905.1 of Oligoflexia bacterium. Taxonomy (GTDB): domain Bacteria; phylum Bdellovibrionota; class UBA1018; order UBA1018; family UBA1018; genus JAYVOO01. The sequence continues at coordinate 2,919 of JAYVOO010000388.1, read as the reverse complement.
CGATCCATGATGCTTTCCCCCCGGACGATAGACAGTTTAAGGTGCGTCTCGAGCCAGGACGATCTAATCAGCGAAGCTGACGAACGCACCAGTTCCTGAGGTCCTCAGGAAGGTTAGAACTCAGAATCAGGGTTTTTGCAATTCTCAACTTCCCCGGATCGGGCTTCGCATCCGGCTGCAAGAGCAGGGTTTCAAAGCGCAAAATCCCTCGCACTTCGTCCGGCTGCCGGGACATTTCCGTGCGGCCGCTCGAAGTTCCGCCCTCGCTTTCCCACTGAATGTAGCTGCCCAGAACATAAAGCGTGAGCCCATGGTACTGGCCGTCCGCACCGCGCTTGAGGAGCAAGTCCGTGCCCGACGGCCCGTGGTACCAGAGTACGGCGCTCTCGGACGAAGGGATCGGACGCAGCTCGCGGCCGAGCGCCGCGGGGTCGAGAAACTTCTGGAGCGCGGCCAGAGCGCCGGCCGAGAGATCTGTGAACTGCACGCCTACGCCGCCCACGCTGAGCCGTTTGACCTGCGCAGTCAGATCATGTTTCTCGCGGTGGATGTTGAGCGTGCCTTTCACGGTACCGGCCAACGGAAAGAGCAAGAGATCGTTTGGATCCAGGAGCCTGAGCGCCATGCCCCCCTCGGAAATATCAGTCACAGAGAAAATCTTCGCCTCATGGCCGGGAGCCTCCAGGCGGAACTGCTCGCTCGTCAGGTTTAGGCGCGCAAGCGTCCGGCGTTCCAGCAACGAGGAGGGGTCCACGGCTTCAGGGGACTTCGAGACGACGGCGAGGTCGGGGGACTTGATTGTCATGGGGCGCTGCTCCACGTGAGGGTTCAGCCGATGGTTCGGGCGACGATTCGGATTCCACATAGGATCGCATACGCCTGCCGGTAACTCCAAAAACAATCGGAGCGCCCTGCTCGAGCAGGAATTTTGGCGGAAATTCCCGAGCGACCTGCCCTCCGCGGACCAGTACGAGCGTCCCCTTCTCGCCCCTAGGCTCGAAGATCATCTCGCCGGTCATGCCCTTGAAATGGCCGCCGACCATCTCAAAGCCGAGCCAGCGATCGCTTTTCTGGGTGAATCGGATTTCCGTAATGACGACGAATTTCCAAATACCGCCTTGAAGCTTCAGGATATGCGAAACTTGATCGTAATCCGCTCGGTCGATATACGGTACGATCCCCTTGTACGCGGGGAAGTCGGTCAGCATTCTCACCGTCCGCGCGAGCTGCGCATGCACGAGGAATCCGACATGAAAAGCGTAGCGCGAATCAGCGAGCACCGCGCTCGTCACCACTTCGCGCTCCTCCAAGACCCCGCGTAGGGCCCTGGGCTTGAGGACTGAATCAATCGAGGCCGGCGCTGTCGCGCTTGCAGCCGAGCCAAACGCGGGGACGCTCGAAATCGTGCAGGCAGCAGCGGCTATGGCGAGAAGGGTCCAAGCTCGGAACATGGCATTTCCTATCCTAGCGCAATCGGGCTGGCTGAAGGGAATGAATGGACAAGAAGCCCTGTTTCTCGGCATAAAAAGAGTACCATGCGCATGCAAACCCAGCTCCCCGGAGCCTCGCCCCCTGCCGCCCGCCCCCCCCAGCCGCCTCATGACGAGCTCACGTTCAATACGACGCCGAACCTCCTGACGCTGCTCCGGATGGCGCTCGTTCCTGTAGTTGTCTGGCTGCTTACGCTCCGGGAGCCGCGTTGGGACATCGCCTCCGCCGCCATCTTCGGAATCGCCAGCATCACCGATTACTTCGACGGCTACATCGCGCGCACGCGCAACATCGTCACCGTTTACGGCAAGCTCATGGACCCACTAGCCGACAAGTTTCTGGTCGTCTCAGCGCTGATCACCCTTCAGGATCTCGGGCGCATCCCGTTCTATATCGTGATCCTGTTGATCTGCCGCGAGATCGCGATCACCGGGCTGCGCGCGCTCGCCAGCGCCGAAGGCCTGATCATCAGCTCCTCGAGTTCGGCCAAATGGAAGACCGCGACCCAGATGGTCGCGATCCCGCTCTTGATCCTGAAAGACAACTTCTTCCACATCCCGCTCTATAGCCTCGGACAATGGTTGATTTACATTTCGCTCGGCCTGAGCCTCTGGACCGGCGGCGATTACATCGTCGACTTCATCCGCGCACTCCGGGAGATGCGGAAAGCGCGGGCCGCCAAACGGAGTGAGCGCAAGTCCGCGCGCAAGGCCGGAAAGCTCCGGGGTAAGAAGAATCCGAATTGAGTGGCCGGAGCCGACTCAGGCTTTCGGAGCGACCCAGGGAGTGTCATCAGCTCCTTCTGTGTGATTCACGAAGCGCGCGGCCACGAACAGGAAGTCGCTCAGGCGGTTCAAGTACTGCAGCACTTCCGCTCGCACCGGCTCCAGCTGATGAAGCGTGACGACTTCGCGTTCTGCCCGCCGGCTCACGGTCCGCGCCAGATGCATCAGCGCCGCCGGCCGCGAGCCGCCGGGAAGAATGAACGTGCGTAGCGGAGCCAGCGTCTGCTCCATCCCGTCGATCTCTTTTTCCTGAAGCTCGATTAAAGGCAGGTCCAAGAGCCTCGTCGCGAGCTTCTTGTCGCGGGGAGTGGCAAGCTCCGCGCCCAACTGGAAAAGCTCGCCTTGGATGCGGGCCAAGCTCGTTACGAGCGTGCCCGAGATCTTCCCTTCGGACAACACTAGGCCCAACACCGCGTTCAGCTCGTCGATCGTGCCATAGGCCTCGATCCGGAGCGCGTTCTTCTGGATACGCGCTCCCCCGTAAAGCCCTGTCTCGCCCGAATCGCCGCGCTTGGTGTAGATCTTCATGCTGCCAGGCTAGGTGGATGCCCGCAGTTTGTCAAAAGCGGATCAACCGGTTTGCCGGAGGCCAGTCCCGCTGATCGTGCCCAGGCGCTCACCGATCTCCTCGAGCGCGCGGACC
>JAYVOO010000387.1:0-5518 GCA_043757905.1 Oligoflexia bacterium | reverse complement strand
CGGTGATCTTCAGCGGAGCCGCGAAGGTCATGCCGCGCTGGCGGCATTCGCCCACGTCATACTTCGGGCGCTCGAGTGTGTAGCTTTCGAATTCAAGCGAAGCAGTGCGATTGAAGTCTTCGATCGGGAATACCGACTTAAAGACCGATTGCAGTCCGGAGGTGTCGCGCTTCTGCGGAGGCACGTCGGCCTGAAGAAACTTCTCGTAGGACTTGCGCTGCAGCTCGATGAGATTCGGAATCTCAACTGGCGAGGCAATTCTTGAGAAGTCCTTGCGGATTCGGCGATTTTCCGAAAAGAGGGAAGCCATGCTTGCTCCTTAATAAACGGCCCGACGTGCGACCGCGCGGCCCTGGGCCGCATTGTGTTCTATACATATAGGAGGCCTGGTAAGGACCTGGAAAAGCTGACCTGGCAAAAAAGCGGCGCAGTTCAACGACCGGACTAGACAAAAAACACCACGCTCAGCAGCCCGGAGTTCGCGAGGAACTACCGGGCTAGCCGAGAACGTGGAACAACTGGAAAGTCGAGGTAAGAGCGAGCGGATCGGATCACGATCACTTGATCTCGACCTTGGCTCCTTCAGCTTCGAGCTTGGCTTTGATTGCGTCAGCGTCAGCCTTGGAAATGCCTTCCTTGACTGGCTTCGGAGCGCCTTCAACGAGGTCCTTCGCTTCTTTCAGGCCGAGACCCGTGATCGCGCGAACTTCCTTGATGACGTTGATCTTCTTGTCGCCGGCAGCGGCGAGGATGACCGTGAATTCCGTCTTGGCTTCAGCAGCTGGACCAGCGGCGGCAGCGCCGGCGCCGGCAGCAGCGACAGGAGCCGCAGCGGAAACGCCGAACTTGGTTTCAAGTTCCTTCACGAGCTGCGAGAGCTCGAGGACGGACATATTTTCGATGAAGGAAACAACACTTTCTTTGGTGACGGTCGACATACTTACCTCTTTACTTCCGCTTTTCAGTCATCGTGACCTGGAGTCGGGGCACCGAGTGGCAATCCTGCCTCTCGTTATCTTTTTGTTTATGACAAACTCCTCGGCGATTAAGCCTGAGTTTCGCCTTTCTTCTTCTCAATGGCAGACAGAACCGTGACCAGACCTCTCGGAACCGCAGCCAAAACACCGACAAAGTTCGTAATCGGAGCATTCATAGTCCCAAGCAGCTTCGCCAACAGGACTGGCTTGCTTGGAAGCTTCGCAAGCTCCTCGACTTCAAGTGCGCCGAGGCGCTTCTGCCCCATGAGACCGTCCTTGAGTTTGAACGCCTCATTGTCCTGAGCAAACTTATTGAAGACCTTGGCTGCAGCAGCGGGATCGCCATAAGCGAATGCCACTAGCGTGGGTCCGACGGTGGACTCGAGGAGGACTTTTGCGTCCTCACCCATTGCACCGTCCTTCATGACCAGGCGAGCGATGTTGTTCTTGAGAACTTTGACTTCCGTTTCATGCACGCGAAGCGCACGGCGGAGATCATCGGCCTGGGAAGCAGTGATGCCTTTGTAGTCGGCGAACATAGCGACCTTTGCTCTTGCGAACTTGTCCTTCAGGCTTGCTGCGAGTTCAGTTTTATCTGCGCGATTCATGATCTAGTCTCACAATCTCGGCCGGCCTCGAAGGCCGGCCTGGTCAATTTCAAATTTTAACCGAGTCCGGTCGACGTCAGAGCGTCGGCGGGATCGATAGTAATGCCAGGGCTCATGGTAGCCGAAAGCGTGATGTTCTTAAGATAGGTGCCCTTGCTCGTCGGTGGCTTGGCCTTCATAATGGCCGAGAAGAGCGTGGAAAAGTTGTCCTTGAGCTTTTGGGCTCCGAAGGACTTCTTGCCGATTGGGCATTGAATGATACCGGCCTTTTCAGTGCGGTATTCGATTTTACCAAGCTTCTGTTCCTTGACGGCCTTAGTGACGTCAAAAGTGACAGTGCCGAGCTTCGGATTCGGCATCAGGCCGCGCGGTCCGAGGATCTTACCGATCTTGGAAACAGCCACCATCATGTCAGGGGTGGCAATCATCTTGTCGAACTCCATCCAGCCGCCTGCGATCTTTTCGATCAGGTCGTCGGAACCGACGATATCAGCGCCTGCCGCTTCGGCTTCTTTACCCTTTTCGCCCTTCGCGAGAACCGCGACGCGAACCGACTTGCCGATGCCGTGCGGAAGGACAATTGCGCCACGAACCATCTGGTCCGAGTGCTTTGGATCGACGCCGAGGCTAAATGCGATGTCGACCGTTTCGTCAAATTTCGCGTAAGCGACCTGCGGGAGCAGATCGAATGCAGCGGTCACAGAGTACTTCTTTTCAGCTTCGAGCTTTTCGAAAGCGCCGAAATACTTCTTGCCGTGCTTGCCAATTCTCTTCTTCTTGCCTGAATCTGCCATGTCTGACCTCTGTGGTTCCAACGCCGACCCTCTCATGGAGTCAGCTCCCACTCATTACTGGTTAATGCGAACGGATCAATCGACGACGGTGATTCCGGCGCTGCGTGCAGTGCCGGAAATCGTGCGCATCGCGGCTTCTAGGCTACCGGCATTCAAATCCGGCATCTTGAGCTTGGCGATTTCTTCGACTTGTTTTTTGGTAACTTTTCCAACCTTGGTCTTGTTTGGCTCGCCCGAACCCTTTTCGATCTTTGCCGCCTTCAGCAACAGAATTGATGCTGGAGGCGTCTTGGTAACGAAAGTGAAGGAGCGGTCGGAATAAACGGTGATGATCACTGGAATGATCATTCCCTTGGCATCCTGCGTCTTGGCATTGAATGCCTTGCAGAATTCCATGATATTCACGCCACGTTGACCGAGGGCGGGTCCCACGGGAGGCGCAGGATTCGCCTGGCCGCCAGGGATCTGGAGCTTAATTTGACCGGTAACCTTTTTTGCCATAAGGGGCCTCTTCTAACACACGAAATTAAATCTTTTCAACCTGAATAAAATCAAGCTCGACAGGAGTCGAACGGCCAAAGATGCTGACGAGCACTTTGACCTTACCCTTGTCGGGGTTCACATCTTCGACCACCCCATTGAAGTTCGAGAACGGTCCGTCGATGACGCGAACGTTTTCGCCTTCGCTGAAGGAGATCCGAGGACGTGGCTTGAGCTGACCCTCCGCTATGCGGTTGGTCATCTTTTGTACGTCAGATTCGGGGACGGGAACCGGCTTGAGTCGATCGCCAACGAACCCAGTGATTTTTGGGGTGTCCTTGACGATGTGCCAGGTTTCCTCGGTCAAAACCATCTTGACGAGAATGTATCCGGGAAAGAAACGGCGCTTGGTGGTCTTCTTCTGGCCCTTAACGAGCTCAACGACGTTCTCTTCTGGAACGATGACCTCGCCAAAAAGGCTGTCTTTTTTCGCGGCGCGAACACGCTCTTCGAGCGCCAGCTTCGCCTTATGCTCATAGCCGGAATACGTGTGAACCACGTACCAGCACATTTCATTGGCTTGTTGATGAGTTTCCACGACGGAATGCTCCTATTCTTCCCAGCGCCTGGCGCGTTAAATAATCAGCTTAATGACAGCTGTCCAGAGATAATCCAAGAGTCCCAGGACCATTCCCGAGATGAGCACCATGATAAGAACCAAAAAAGTGGCAGAAGCCGTCTCTTTGGGAGTCGGCCAAGTGACGCGCGACAGTTCGACGACCACTTCATTCATGAACTGATTGGAGCGATCATTTCTCCAAAGAAGGAGGAAGAGCAAGCCGGCCGCAACGATCGAAATCCCGCGGATGATCAGTTCAACATTGCGAACGCGAGCTTCGAGGTCGTAGGTCCCGACAATCTTGGCCGACAGCGCGAAGACAAGGTACCCGACCACCATTGAAAGCGCGAGGTAACTGAGATTGACCCACTTCTGATGCTGGCTTTCCATAGTTTTCTGACTCTGACCTTCTCTGCTGCAAGCGCTTCTGCAGGACTGAACGCCCTGCATGATTTTGGCAGGGCAGGAGGGATTCGAACCCACAACCCGCGGATTTGGAATCCGCTGCTCTAGCCGTTGGAGCTACTGCCCTAAATTTATTTGCCTTCCCGATGAGGGGTATGCTTCCGACAGAACTTGCAGAACTTCGAGAACTCGAGCTTGTCGGTTGTCTTCTGCTTGTTCTTGGTCGTGGAGTAATTCTTACGCTTACAACCGGTGCAATCTAAACTGACGATAACTCGCATATACTACCCTTATTGACCAGGCCGGTTTTTGAGGCCGGGTGAGACTTAAATGACGAGACTTGGGGGCGAGACCGAAGTCTCGCCCCCAACCTCGGAAAACAAAACGCTTACTCGACGATCTCGGCGACAACGCCTGCGCCCACGGTACGGCCGCCTTCGCGAATAGCGAAGCGCAGTTCCTTTTCCATGGCGATTGGCGTGATCAGCTCAACTTCAATGGCGACATTGTCGCCAGGCATGACCATCTCAACGTTAGCAGGAAGCTTCACGACGCCGGTCACGTCCGTAGTACGGAAGTAAAACTGCGGGCGATAACCGTTGAAGAACGGAGTGTGACGGCCGCCTTCTTCCTTCGTTAGGATGTATGCGGAGCCTTTGAACTTCTTGTGCGGGGTGACCGTGCCGGTGTGGGCCAGGACCTGTCCGCGCTCGACTTCTTCCTTCTTGGTGCCGCGAAGGAGAGCGCCGATGTTGTCGCCCGCTTCGCCCTGGTCGAGCAGCTTGCGGAACATTTCGACGCCGGTGACGACCGACTTCGTCGTAGGACGAAGGCCGATGATCTCGACTTCTTCGCCGACCTTGATCACGCCGCGCTCGACACGGCCGGTGACGACGGTGCCGCGACCAGAGATCGAGAACACGTCTTCCACTGGCATGAGGAAAGGCTTGTCCTTTTCGCGCTTTGGCTGCGGGATGTAAGAGTCCACCGCGTCCATCAGCTTGAAGATCGCCTTTTCGCCAAGGTCTCCAAGATCGCCTTCCATCGCCTTCAGCGCAGAGCCGCGGATGATCGGAATCTCGTCGCCTGGGAACTTGTAAGAGGTCAGGAGTTCGCGCATTTCCATTTCAACGAGGTCGAGAAGTTCGGCGTCGTCAACCATGTCGCACTTGTTCATGAACACGACCAGGGCGGGAACGCCAACCTGACGGGCCAGAAGAATGTGCTCGCGGGTCTGAGGCATCGGGCCGTCAGCTGCGGAAACAACGAGAATGCCGCCGTCCATCTGCGCGGCGCCGGTGATCATGTTCTTCACATAGTCGGCGTGGCCTGGGCAGTCGACGTGCGCGTAGTGGCGCTTGTCAGTCTGGTATTCGACGTGAGTGGTGTTGATCGTGATGCCGCGCTCTTTTTCTTCGGGCGCGTTATCGATCTGGTCGTAAGCCCTGGCCTGGGCGAAGCCCTTCTTGGCAAGAACGGTAGTAATCGCGGCGGTTAGGGTAGTCTTCCCGTGGTCGACGTGGCCGATCGTTCCGATGTTGCAGTGGGGTTTGCTTCTATCAAATTTCTCTTTGGACATACCGTTTGTGCCTCCGCGCGTTTGGGTAGGTTTTGATCGGACCTAATAACCGGTTA
>JAYVOO010000386.1:0-1518 GCA_043757905.1 Oligoflexia bacterium | reverse complement strand
TGCGCCGACTCGTGGAGTTTCGCGGCCTTGCGCTCTTAAGAATCCAGGGGCAAAGCTTGCACGATATGCCGGGAAGTCACCTGAGGTACGTAATGCGGAATTTTCGGCACGCCTATGTGGCGGCCAGGACACTCATCCAACTAACGGCGATAGCCGCGCTGAGCGCGTGCGACAACTCGAGTTCGAACGCCGTGGCCGCGAGCCCGCCGGATCGGGCCCCAGTCACGGTCACGGTCACGACGGCCGATAAGGCTGCTTCTCTCGGAGTCTACGACGCTCGCGACTCCGGCTGGAACCTGATTGAGGCGCGCGCGGTATGCAACGGGCCCTGTGCCGGCAAAGAAGGCTTCGCGATCCATCAGGACGGCCACTTTGTCGCGGGTCCCGACCGCGCCGGGCGGACGATCGAAGGCCAGATCAGCAATGACGAATTCGCAGCGCTCGACCACGCGGCTTCGCTGGCGGGCGAGGCCGGCCGCGACGAGCGGCAGGACTTCTGCACCAGCACGAACGTTTACATCGGCACGTCGCTGGGAGTCCGCATGGTGATGAGCGACGAAAGCTCGTTCGTCGTCTACGACCAGCGCGCCGACGGGACGCTCTGCATGCGCGGCGAGCGCGCGCGCGTGGACGAGCTCGAGAGCGTCTTTTCGCATCTCATGTACAAATATTATCCGGAAACGTTTTAAAACCCGCGCTTCGCGGTACGGGCTTGGCCTCTCTCGGCTCGCGACTTCAGGTAGTTTCTCCTGCCTACGGAATGATTCAACTTGAGCGGCCGACGAGAGAGTGATGGCGCCCGGCCAAGTGCCAGCTCCGCGACTCAGCTTGAAGGATGTCCAGGCGACGATTCGGCGGCGCGTACGGGTTCGCGCTCGATCAGCTCGCACGCGAGGATCGCGACAATCGCAGCGGATCCGACCAGGATGCCTGTGTCGGCGAGATTGAAGGGCAAAAAGGATTCGAAGCCCGTCCACACTTGGAGCGTGTCGACCACGAAGCCCTGGCGCCAGTGGTCCCAGAGATTGGAGAATCCCCCGGCGAGAAGCAGCCCGAAGAGGCTGCGTTCGGTCCAAGTCGTATGCAGGAATCGGCAAGCGAACACGCCAAGCAGAATCGCGAAGAGCGTCGCGGGCGCGTAAAGGGTGTAGGGCTCGATGTAGCCGCGCGGGATATTGGAGAATCGGTCCCCCATCAGGCCGAGGTTGTGGACGCGGCAGTAAGACAGTAACTCCCGCCCGCCCGCACTTAGGAGCGGAAAACGCTTGAGCATGGGAAGCGAGTGATCAAGCACCCTTTTGCTGGCTTGATCAAAACCAAGGAGTAGCGCCGCTGGCAATATCCAGATCCCGGCGCTTCGGAAAGTGCCGCGCCGCCGAGCCACGCTCAGAGGTAACCGTCCGCGTTCGTATTCGGGATCTGTACCGATGTCGCCGAGCAGGCGCCCGCGACGGGGCTCGCGCAGATACCGAAGATGTTCGTGGGATCGACGATCCGGGCAACTTTGAAGGTGGAAGG
>JAYVOO010000385.1:0-1519 GCA_043757905.1 Oligoflexia bacterium | reverse complement strand
AGTTTAACCGGCTGGGCTGCTCCCGAGCTAGGGATATATTTCGCTCGGAGTTGTCTCACGGGGACTCTAGAATCTGAAGGATGAGAAAACTCATGACGAGAAACCTGATCCTTTCTGGCTTGGTTTTAAAATCTCGGCCCTCCCTGAAGGTCGGCCTGGTCATTTGTCTATTTGGCGCAGGCGTCTGGACTGCGCCTCCGGTGTTCGCCTCCCAGGCGAAGCGGACCGCCGTCAAGATGGCCCCTTCGAAGCCGCGCCTCTCCCGCGCGCGCCTCGCGGTGCTCGAGCGTAAACTCCGCGCGGAATACGGCTTCGACGACCTGAATTGGTCTTACTTCCGCGCCCTCTACCAGAAAAAAAAGGCTGAAGCCAAAGAAGGCTCGAAGTCCCTTCGAATCTACGATCCCGGCGCCGCCGCCGAAACCGGTCCCGGCGCGCTCGTCGCCTACCCGACCGCGATCGCCGACGCAAAGCTTATGACCCAGCTGCCGTTCGTCGATTATGCGGGACTGCTTCTACCCGACAAAAGCTACGTCGCGACCGCGCGCACCGCAGAGCTCTGGATGAAGAAGATGCAAGCCGGGACGGGCTCTTCGATGACCCGCACCTCGTATCTCGCGCGCATCCTGGGAATTGCGCCCGAAGCCGTGAAGATCGGCGCCAAAGGCACGGACCTCTTCATCGAGTTACCCGGCGGCGGGCGGATCTCGCTCGTAGAAGCTCAGCTTCTGCAGGCGATCCACGACGCGAAGGCGGGTCTCTTCGCCCGGATCGACCTCCACGACATCTTGAGCACGGAGACCCGCGACTCGCTCGAAGCCGTCTGGAAGAAGAAGTCGCTCATCGACCCGTCGAAGACTTACGAGGAGCTTGTGAACGGCATGTCCAGCCTCTCGCGTTCAGGCCACACTCAGCAGGCCTATATGCCGACGCTTGACCGCTCAGGCAAGGTCACCTTCGGACGCACGGCTCCCGGCGGCCACGCGCTCTTCGCCGTCGACGCGCTCCGGGCCGCGATCATCGACTCGCTCCGTCCGAATTCCGAAGGCCGCCCGCTGATCTCCGTGATCGGCAACGGCGAGGACCTCTCCAGCACCCCAGATCCAGCAATCATCGGCTGGATGATCGAATCGAAGGCCCCGATCGTGATGGTGACGACCGAAAAGACGCCGAACGACATGAAAGGGGGGCAAATCGCGCTCGCTGTGCGCGACATCGGCACGAAACTCGATCCCCAAACGGAGACCTTCGCCACGATCATCGAAGCGGCCCAGGCTGAGTCAGCGGGCCAGCTCGAGCTCTTCCAGAAGCTAGGCCTTCGGCCCGGCGACAAAATGGCATTCTTCAACACGAACATGGCGCTCTTCAACTACGACGTGCTCGGACCCAAGCTTAAACAGCTTCACGCCGACGTCGGCGAGGAGGAGTTCATGCGCATCGTCTCGCCGGACCTGATCAAGAACCAGAAGGGCGAATTTACTCAGCTTGAGGGCGCGATGGGCTCGAGCCTCTTGAATCT
>JAYVOO010000384.1:0-5540 GCA_043757905.1 Oligoflexia bacterium | reverse complement strand
GAAGGATTTCCTCCTAATCGCGGACGAAAGCCATGTCACTATCCCCCAGATCGGCGGAATGTACCGCGGCGACCGAGCCCGAAAGTCGACGCTCGTCGAACATGGTTTCCGGCTGCCATCGGCTCTCGACAACCGGCCACTGAACTTCGAGGAGTGGCAGGCGTCGATCGACAAGATCATGTTCGTCTCGGCTACGCCCGGCGATTACGAGTTGGAGCAGACCGGCGGGGAAGTCGTCGAGCAGGTAATCCGCCCGACCGGCCTTCTGGATCCGGTCGTCGAAGTGCGCAAGGCGACGACCCAGGTCGACGACCTATTGACCGAACTCCGCAAGACGGTCGCCAAGGGCGAGCGTGTCCTCGTTACGACGCTCACCAAGAAGTTAGCCGAAGATCTGGCCCGCTATTACCAAGAGCAAAAAGTTCGCGTGAAATATCTGCACTCGGACATCGAGACGCTCGAGCGCATCGAGATCCTGCGCGATCTCCGGCTCGGGACTTTCGACGTGCTGATCGGGATCAATCTCCTGCGTGAAGGCCTCGATCTGCCTGAGGTCTCGCTCGTCGCGATTCTCGATGCCGACAAAGAGGGGTTTCTTCGGAGTTTTCGCTCGCTGATCCAGACCATCGGCCGCGCGGCCCGTAATTCCGACGGCCACGTCATCCTTTACGCCGACCGGATCACGGAGAGTATGAAGAAAGCGATGGACGAGACTTCCCGGCGCCGCACGATCCAGGAAGCTTATAATACCGAGCACGGCATCACGCCGACGACAATCAAGAAGGCGATTGCCGCGCCCATCACCCCGCCGTCGGAGAACGAGGACGCGGGTGAACCGATTCGCGACCGCTCAGTCCTCGCCAAGCGCGCGCTGCGCACGGGCTCGGGTTCCGGTCACGGCAAGAGCCTTTGGAGCGCGGCCGAGTCGACGGCCGCCGCGATGGGCACTCTCGATCTACTGGATCCGGCGCAACGCCTCGATGAGCTGCGCGAAGCGGCTGGCGAATACTTCACGAAGACCGACGAGATCAACAAATCCATCACCAAGATGGACTCGGCCATGCGCGAAGCCGCGAAAGAGATGCAGTTCGAGAAGGCCGCAGAACTGCGCGACCGGATCCGCCGGCTGAAGCTCCTGAATCTTGGGCTTTAGCTCTGGGCTTTGAGGTGGTCGATCGGGGCATACCAGGGGGGAGGCTTTCGGGCATCAAAACCACCGTAACGCCAGAAGACGCCCATCCTCCGGGCCCCAGGTTTGTTATAAGTCTCGCGACAAGCGTGGTTGGTTTTCTCAGCGTTCTAGGCATTTGAGTGCCTGGTATAGGCGCAGGGCCAGTGCCGGGCATTCTCTCTTTTCAATAAGGTGAGTCGATTCTGAGCGGCGGCAGGCGAGGCGCTAGGCTTCCTTCGTGGACTAGGATTCGTAATAGTTATTTAAATATATAATATGTATTTACTATTTATCTGCTCGCCAAGAGTGAGGTGATTTGGTACTCGAGCTCCTGAATGAAGGATGTCGACGCCAATTCACCGCACGCCCTCCTCGATGCCCTCTGGGGCGCCCGGATGAACCGCGAACTGGAGCGGGTAGGCCGCGGAGTCGCGGAGCTTCGGGCCGCTCCGCCAAAGGGATTGAGCTCAGACTGCGAGCTGGAGCTCGAGCTTCTCGAGGCCTCGCTTGAGCGCGCGCAGGGCCGGTTCGGCCGTGCCCAGGCGCGGTTCGATGCCGTCGCCCGAGCTTTCGAGTCGATAGGACCGCGGCTTTCGCGCGTGGGTTATCACCTGCGCTTTCAGCAGGGCCTGCAGAAGCTCTTTCTCAGTCGGCATTCCGAGGCCCTGGAAGCTTTCCTGGCGGCGCTCGCGTTAGCGGAGAGGCCGCGGGAGCGGGTCTGGGCTGGGACGAACGCGCTGGTTTCAGCCGAGTATTTGGGCCTGAGCCTGAAGAGCACTCGCGTCTCAGTCGACGCCTCGCTCAGAGAATGGACGCAGGCGTCCCCCTCCGAGGCGGCCGGCGCATGGCGGGACCAGCTGCTGGCGATTGAGGGTCGGCGGGTTTTTCGTGACTGCGAATGGGAGAAGCTCTTCCTGCTCCAAGGGGGCGGCCAGCTTGCGTATTTTCAGTCCTGGTGCGAGCAATTGCCCTTCGTGCGGACGAACGCCCCGGGCAGCGGGAACGGAAGCGGCGCCGAGCGGCTCTTCGAGACTCAGTTTCGGGACGCATCCATTCCATGGCAAGGTTATCGTGGGCGAACGCTTTTGGGATTGCTTCAGCCCGAGGATCTCGAAGGTTTCCAACCCCAGGAGCTCTCGGACCGCCTCTACCTCTGGGTTTGGCAATGGATGAGCGCCCCAGATCGCATGCCATTCGCCCAAATTGCGGCACTCCTAGTGGCTTGCACCCCCGCGCTTCGCCCAAGGCTGGGAAGCGAGGACTTCCAGCAGCTGCGGAACGCGCTGCTCTGGATCGGACTATTCGCGGGCTCGCCGCTCCAGCAGATTCAAGCGGCCGCGCGGAGCCTGCAACCGGGCTCGCTTCGCGAGTATGCTTGGTATGGGCGCGAGCGCGAATGGCTCGAGCGCCTCTATCAATCGCGTGACCGAGGCGATTCGCGCCTCGCTTTTCTCGATGAACCGACAGCCGAGAACTTCAGGCAGCGCTGTCCTGCTTTTTTGCCTAGACTCGAGGCCTGGCTCGGGCGGGGAGCGCGCCAACCCGAACGCAAACTCGTCCTGCGCGTGGATCTGGAGCTAGGCCTCGTAGAAGATTGCCTGCGCGGGCAGCGGACGGTCTCTGAGTCGCTTTCACGCTGCTTGGCCCTGCTTTGCGAACGACGAGCGTTTCGCCTTGAGGAACTGGCCGAATCTGGGTTCGGCCTTCGGAACTACGAGCCCCAGACCCATCAGACCAAGCTCTTCAATCTGCTGTCGCGCGCGAAGAAACTTTTGCCCGCCCAGGCTTGCGTCCAGGTGAAGGACGGCGTCGTGCTTCGATCGGATGACGCCTCCATCTGGAGCCGCATCGAGGTGCTCCCGCCTCACGAGCTCGCATCTCAGGTTCGGCGCGCGCCCGAGTGGCGCAGCTGGTTCGCGGACGCGCGGCGAGATCCGGAATTGGATCGGCCGGCGACCCGGAGCTTTCCCCGGGCCGAGGTGATCAAGGCCGGCAAGGTGCGTCTCACGCGCCGCGAGCTCGAGGCCCTGATCGGAAAGTCGCGCGCGACGACGAATCGCCAGATCGCGATCTGGGAGAAGCGAGGGTTGCTCAAGCGCGCAGGGGCCGCGCGCGGCATCCATTACTTGGTTTGCGGGGCGCTCACGACCTGACGGACGCAAACTTCCGGATCGTGCTCCATGTGCGTTCGGCAAGCTTGCGCGAGTCGAGCTTGGATTCGGTCGCCGCGAGCAGGACGTTTCCGGAGATGATTCCGATGATCTGTTCGGAGAGCTCGGGGATCGAAAGCTCGCCGCGTGAAGGCGGAGGAAGCAGGCCTTCCTCGAGCAGGCGGTAGAGCATGAGACTCACGCGCTCGCGCCCGGCGCGCCGAAACTCTTCGTTCTTGTTGCGCGAGGCCTCGTCTCGACCGGTCAGGTAGTAAAAGTAGAGCCATAGGGAGAACAGCTCGGGCTCACGGCGCTGGAACTCGAAGTACGAGAAGACATATTCGCGCAGGACTGCGAGGCCGCCGCTCTCCTTGCCAGTCCGCTCGCTCATATAACTCACAATCCGGCGCGCGACCTGGTCGATCACCTCGATGTGGAGCGCCTCGACGCGAGGGAAATAATAATTGATCAGCGGTTGGTCCACTCCGGCCTTGAGCGCGATGTCCGACGAGCGGGTCATCGCCACGCCGCGCTCCTGGAAGCAGAACATGGCGGCGTCGACGATCCGCTGCCGGGAGTTCTCGCCTGCCGAATTCTTCTGGGGAGGGCGCCCGCGGCGCTTAACGGTCCTCATCTCCTGATTCTATCGGGCTTGTGACTTAACTTAAACTATTTAATTAAATATATAAACTTTAGAAAATATTACTTAAATTGTTTAAATAATATGATATGCAATGCGACATGAATTGCGCTTTGACTTGCGATGGCGGCGGCGACGGAGTGGGAATGAAATGGCGGCACAAAGAGTGCGACGGCTTTATTTTTTTCAGTTAAATTAAGGGCATGCCCAATCGCCTAGCCCAAGAGACCAGTCCTTATCTCCTTCAGCATAGTGAAAACCCGGTTGACTGGTATCCCTGGGGGCCGGAAGCGCTCACGCGGGCTCGGGCGGAAGACAAGCCGATCCTACTCAGCATAGGGTACTCGGCTTGCCACTGGTGCCATGTCATGGAGCACGAGTGCTTTGAGAACGCGGAGATCGCGCGGCTGATGAACGAGCATTTCGTTAACATCAAAGTTGATCGCGAGGAGCGACCCGACCTTGATCAGGTCTATCAGAACGTGGCGCAGGCAATGACCCAGGGAGGCGGCTGGCCTCTGACGGTTTTCCTGACGCCCGACCTCAAGCCTTTCTACGGCGGCACCTATTTTCCGCCCGAAGAAAAGCACGGTCGACCGGCCTTCCCGCGATTGCTGCTCGCACTTTCCGAGGCCTACCGCGATAATCGCGGCAGCGTTGCCGAGAACGCGGAAAAGCTGCTCGCCTACATCGACGCTCTGTGCGCGAAGACGGGATCCGCTCGCGGCCTGCCCGATCTCGCTTCACTCACGCTTCTCGGCACCCGAATCGCGGGCGCGGTCGACTGGGAGAATGGGGGCCTGGGAAGCGCACCGAAATTCCCGAACACGACGGTCTTTCAGTTTCTATGGCGCCTGGGCGACGCGATCGAATACGGGAGGATCGGCGGCGTACCCGGGTCCGCCCCGCTCCCGGACCCTACCGAGATCCGCGACTCCGCCGTCCACTCACTTTCAAAGATGGCGATGGGCGGAGTCTACGACCAGCTCGGAGGAGGCTTTCATCGCTACTCGGTCGATGCGACCTGGACGGTGCCACATTTCGAGAAAATGCTCTACGACAACGCGCTCCTGCTGAAGGCCTACGCAGAAGTGCTACTGGCGGCGGGTACGCGGATCGAATCCTGCGAACGCGAGCTGTTCGAAGACACCCTCGAGGAGACTGTAGGCTATCTGCTACGCGAGATGCGTTCGCCCGAAGGCGGGTTCTACGCGGCCCAGGATGCTGACTCGGAAGGGGAAGAGGGAAAATTTTTCGTCTGGAACGAAAACTCGATCCGAGCGGCTCTTCCTGAGTCCGAAGCCAAGGCGATCCTTTTGCGTTTCGGAGTGACGGGCAGGGGGAACTTCGAGGACGGCCAGTCCGTTTTGCATGTGGCGCGTCCGTTGGCCGAAGTGGCGGAGGCGATAGGGGTCTCGGAGAAGGATTGTTCCGTGCTCGTTTCAAGCGGGCGGAAATCCCTCCTCCGGCTTCGCACCGGGCGGGTCGCCCCGGCCCGCGACGACAAAGTGCTGACCGCCTGGAACGGGCTCGTGATTAGCGGCCTAGCCTGGGCCTCGCGCGCGCTCTCGGAATGTGG
>JAYVOO010000383.1:0-1524 GCA_043757905.1 Oligoflexia bacterium | reverse complement strand
TATGGAGCGCGGGCGAGTTCGCCCGCTTTTTAATTTGGTAAATAAGACTATTAATTCTCATAACATTAATCTTCAAATCATTAGCTAGAATCTTGCCCATTTATAAAACTTAGGTTTGCTTGCGGGCGAAACTCGCCTGTGCTCCATAAGATCCACCTCTTTTTCGAATATTAAGGTTAATTTCATGTCTAAAGCTTTTTTTTGCTACACCTCTTCAATATAATTAATAACAGTAACATAGGGTACTAACCCTAATAATATGTGTGAGATGGGCTTAAGGTTATAGAAATGTTTTTTATACTTCTATTTTAAAACGCGCCTCTTTTTTGGAACGTTTAGAATCCCGTAAATAGCTGAAAATAATCAACTATTTGTGGGGTTCTAAACAAGACGGAGCAGGTCATTACAATGACTGCTCAAACCAACTGAGAGGGCAACGAGATGATGAAGTTCTTCGACAAGTACGTGTTCAACAAGTACACGATTGCGATCGCCGTGATGGTGGTGATCGGCATGTTCGTGTACACCACGTTCTTCATGGGGAACGGGGCGCGACAGGCTGGGCAACCGCCACAGGTCGCCGACACCAGCAAGACGGGCGAGAAGCAGGTGCAGCCGCCTGAAAAGCCGGATGGAACGAAGCTGCTGGGGGCCGCTGACGATCTGGAGAAGATCAAGGCGGAGTTGCCTCCGTTTAAGGCAAAGGTGAGCAAGTTGGTGTTCACGATTTCGGGGCTGAAACCCCGCGTCGAGGATATCGAGAAGACTTACCCCAACGCGTGGCGAGATGCGGTTCTGGCGCAAAAACTGTTAGACCTCAAGGCTATGAAGCCGAAGGGGATGCTTACGACGCAAGGTCTGGAGAAGACCTTTGACCGAGTTAAGAAGGTCGAAGCGGAACAGCCGGCGATGGACACGAAGGTCAAGGAAGCTGAGGAGATGTTGGCCAAGGGGGAACTCCCTAAGGCCGACCTCGCGGTCGCTTTGACCGACCTCCGTAAGGCCAGTGACGACCTCGGTCAGGTCGAGAAGCTGGTGGCCGAATACGAAGGCCACATCTTGGCGCTCGAAACCAGTGCCAAGAAGGTTGTCGCAGCTCTGCCGGTCACGACGGGGAGCACCGATCCAAACGAAACGATTCGAAAGGAGCGAGCGGCAGCCGAGGCGAAGCGTCTGGCCGCAATCGAGGCGAAGAAAGAGAAAGACAAGGAGATCGCGGACAACGCGCTCAAGGCAATCGAGGTTCGCAAGAAGATCGGTACGAGCAAGGAGGCGATGGTGCTGTTGGATCGAATGGGCTTTTTGCGGACTAAGGCGAGCGGAAAGGATTTGGTCGTGGATGCTGACTGGGTCTACAGTTTCCCGGAGTGGCGTCTGGGCTACATGTGCGACTCGAAGTCCGGCGGCGGATTCGCCACGGACGACTCATCGGACAACTTCTACAAGGAGTTGAAGATGCGGTTGGGACTGTCGAAGTTCCGTCGGAATGGGACCGCTGGAAAGCTGACTGACGAGGATCTGAAG
>JAYVOO010000382.1:0-1525 GCA_043757905.1 Oligoflexia bacterium | reverse complement strand
AAGTGACTGCGGATCGTCATCGACGAGAAGGATCTTAGACATCAATTACCGGGAACACCGGGAGCACCGGCGTGCTTTCTGCTTCGCGCATCTCAGACTTATACGCCTGTGGATTGAGACCAGGGAAGAGGATTTCGAAGCAGGCGCCCTGACCGGTCTCCTTGAGCTCGATTGTGCCTCCGTGGTCCTCGACCACTTGCTTAACGAACGAGAGCCCCAGGCCCGTGCCGCTCGCGCGCGTGGTGACGAAAGGCGTGAAAAGTTTTTCTCTCACCTCGGGCGCGACACCGGGACCGTTGTCCTCAATCCTCAGCCAGACCCGGCCGCTCTCCAGCGTGCCCATCTTCCAGACGATTGCGGACTGGCCAGTTGCGCCTTCGAGCGCCTGAAGGGCGTTTTTGAGAAGATTACCCAGGATCTGCTCGAGCAAATCGCGATCGCCCCAGACTCGGAGATCTGAACCTGTCTCGCGCCGCCAGTCAATTCTCACGTCTTGCGACTCGCAGACGGAGGCGTATGTGGCCAGTACGGACTCGACCGCCTCGCCGATGTCGAAGACGTGTTTCTCGCCGGCCGAGAGGCGGGAGAGCTTCAGGTAGTTTTCGGTGATTTTCTCGAGCCGATCCACGGCCGCTAGGATCGACTGCAGGGACTGCTTCAAGGGCGAACTGCCGAGTTTCGAGGCGAGCTCGGCCGCCATCTCGGCCTCAAGCCCGAGCGAGTGCAAGGGATTGCGAACCTCATGCGCCACCTGCGCCGACATCCGGCCGACGGCAGCGAGGTTCTCGGCCGTGCGCAGCCGATCCTGGAGCTCACGCTCCTCCGTCAGGTCGTCGAGCACGACGATTGCGCCGTAAGGAAATCCCGTGTCGAGGGCATGTTTGAGCGGCATGAGATGTCCGCCGAAAACCCGGCCCTCGAGCGCGCGCGGCTCGATCCGGCAAGCCACCAGGTTTTCCCCGACTGGAAAGTCCGGCAGGAAATGGCGGAGCTTTTCCCAGAACAGAAGTTTCGAGCCGATGACTTTCTCAGCGGGCGCGCCCAGCCAGAGCCCCGCAAGCCCGTTGCACTGAGTGACGCGTCCGGAAAGATCGGTGACGATCAGGATCGACTCGATGCTGCCCAAGATATTCTCGTTGAGCTCACCGATGTCGCGAAGTAGGCGATTCTGGTCTTGCAGCCGGTTCTTCTGCGCGTCCACCGTCTTCTCGCGCTCGAGGAGCGCCGTGGCCATATGGTGGAACTCGCGCGCGAGCTGGCTCACCTCGTCCGTGCGCGAAAGGAAGATCTCAGGCAAGAGCGCCTTGTCCTCGCGCCGAAGCCCGCGGCGCGTGATCTCGCGCGCGAGCCTAGTCAGCTCACCCATGGGCCGGAGCGCGCGCTCGCCGAGCCAGAGAAGTAGCAGCGAAAGGCCGATCACGACCCCTAAGATCAGCTCCAGCCCCGTGCGCAGCTCCGAGACGCGTTGCTCAGCGATCGAGAAAGTCTGGCGGAGCGAGGTCTCGTATTCGGTGACGCCCCACTG
>JAYVOO010000381.1:0-5564 GCA_043757905.1 Oligoflexia bacterium | reverse complement strand
CGGCCTGATGACCTCTTCGACGCCGCTCTCGGCCTCCTCTCAGGACGCCATCCAGCGCTGCCAAGCGTATCTTGAAGCCAAGGGCTTCGAGCTCGTCGAGGCGGATAATTGTCGAAAGCTCCACGGCCACGCCGCCGGAACCGTTCGCGAGCGGGTCCAGGCGCTCCATCGGTTTTTTCGGGACCCAAAGATCGACGGGATCCTTTCCTACTGGGGTGGCTTCCAATCGCATCAGCTGCTCGAATACCTCGACTTCGATCTGATCCGCCGGAACCCGAAAGTCCTGATCGGTTACAGCGACACGACCGCGCTCACCGTGGGAATCCATGCGCGCACGGGACTCGTCACGTTCTCGGGGCCGGCCGGGATCAGCTACGGCAAGCCTCTCGTGCCGGAATTCACGTGGCGGCATTTCGAGAGCGTCGTGATGAAGGTCGAGACGCCGTTTCGCATATCCACCGCGGCCGAGTTTTCCGACAATAAATGGTATCTGGAGAATCCTCCCGCGCTCGTCTTCGAGACGAACCCTGGCTGGAAAGTTTTTCGCGGCGGCAAGGCGCGAGGACCCGTCATCGGAGGTAATCTGGGAACACTGCTGCTTCTCGCGGGCACGCCGTGCTGGCCAAGGCTAAAGGGAGCGATTCTTTTCGTCGAGGAGGATGAGTCGGAGTCACCCAAGACGGTCGACCGCATGTTCACGCAGCTCCGTCAGATGGGCGTCCTCGATCAGCTCGCCGGAATGGTGATCGGCCGATTCGCGCGCGAGGTGGGGTTTCAGCCCGCGGATTCGTTGGAAATGATCCTCGAGGACGCGCTCCGGGGGTGCCGCTTTCCGGTGATCACCGATGTGGATTTCGGGCACACCGACCCTTTAATCACCTTTCCGTTGGGCGTCACCTGTCAGATCAATTCCCGCGGACCTGAGATTGTTTTCCTGGAATCCGCGGTCCGCCGGGAACCTTTCCGGAGCCGGGCGGTATAACCGGAAAAGGAGACTCGCTCATGACTTTCCGTCTCGTTCTCAAGAAATACCTCAGCACCGCGGTGATGATCACCGGAATCCTCGCCGTCCGTTCGACTCTCGCGGAGCCCTACCGGGTACCGTCCGGCTCGATGGAGCCCACGATCCTGCCTGGCGATTTCCTGATGGTCTCCAAGGCGGAGTATGAGCTGAAGATCCCGTTCACTGAAACCGTCGTCACGAGGATGGGAAGCCCCGAGCGGGGAGATGTCATCGTCTTCCGGTATCCGAAGGATCCTTCCGTGAACTTCGTCAAACGCCTCATCGGGCTTCCGGGGGACCTGGTCGAGGTCACCGACGGACTCGTGCGCATCAACGGGCGCGATACGACCGTGCCGGGGGCGCCTGAGGCCGCCGGACATGCGCGCCTTATCACGGAAACGCTGGGCGCGAACCAGCATCTGGTTCAAAAGCTCGCGCCGCCTCGCTCGGGATCCGAGAGCTTCCGTGTTCCCGAGGGAGAGTACTTTTTCATGGGAGACAATCGCGACAACTCAAACGACTCGCGCTTCTGGGGTTTCGTTCCGAAGAGCGCGCTCCGGGGCAAGGTGAGATTCGTTTGGCTGAGCGTGGACTGGGAGCACGGGCTTCTGCCTTCTCTCCGTTTCGGGCGTATCGGTACCCGGATCTGAGGCGGAAAGACCCGAATGGATGATGCTCTTCTTGTTCGACAGGTGCTCGCTGGGAATCGGAACGCGTTCCGGTTCCTGGTGCTGCGCTACCAGCGCCCGGTCTTCGGAATGCTTCGCGCGTTCCGGCTTCCGGAAAGCGTCGTCGAGGAGCTCGCGCAGGAGTGTTTCCTGAAAGCCTTCGACAACCTGAGCGGCTTCGATCCCGAGCGAGGAGCGAGCTTTTCCACTTGGCTCTTCACGATCGCGCGAAATCTCGGGATCAACGAATGCTCGCGCCACTCATACAAGCGGGAGCGGGGAGGGGACGAGCCGACCCGCGAGGCCGCGCGCCAAGCCGATCCCGCGCGCGACCAGGAAGCCGTGCTCACGGCGGCGCACGCCGACGCCCGCCTGCGGGATGCCGTTCACGAGCTGCCGCCGCCGTTTCGCGCGGCCGTCGAGCTCTCCTATCTGCGCGAGCTTTCGCTCGAAGAAATCGCCCGGCTCGAGCATTGCTCGGTGGGCACTGTCAAATCACGCGTCTTCCGCGGCAAAGAGCTGTTGAAGGCCCTGCTCTTCCAGGAGGCCAAAGCATGGTGAATCCGACTCTGAAGTGCGAATCGGTGCAGGAGCAAGTCGCCTGGGGGCGCGACCTGGACAATGACATCCAGGATCACGTCCTCGTTTGCATTGAATGCGGAAGGCTTGCGCTGGAGTACGCGGAGCTCGATTCCCGGCTCTCACCGGTCCTGGGCAACACGAACGTGCCTGCGGGCTTCGCCGCGCGCGTAATGAAAGGTCTGCCGGCCGAAGCGAAGACCTCGCGGTCCACTCAGCCGGCCTGGTGGCCGATCTTCAAGCTTGGGCTCGCCTCGGCCGGGGTCGCGCTGGCGTCACTCGCCTTCGCGCCTTCGGCAGGGGGAGCGATCAGGTTGAATGGCGATCCTTCTTATGCGGCTTTCCAAGCGTCAGGCTGGTCGAAGCAGGTTTCTGTTCGATGATCTTCGTCAGCCCGCTTTCGGCGTTCTTGAGCCACTGGTACATGACCGACAGGAGCCTTTCGGGATCGACCGGTTTGGTGATGTAGTCGGTCGCGCCGGCTTCGATGGCCTTTTCGCGGTCACCCTTCATCGCTTTTGCCGTGAGAGAGATGATCGGCAAGTTCTTGAAGTGAGGGATCTTGCGGATCTCCTGCGTCGCGGCCAAGCCGTCCATCTCTGGCATCATGGTATCCATCAGGACGAGGTCGATGTCGGGATGTTGCTTCAAAAGCTCGATGCCAGCCCGGCCGTTTTCGGCGTGGAAGACGCGCATCTTGCGGGTCTCGAGCACGCTATTGATGGCGAAGATGTTGCGGATGTCGTCGTCCATCACCAGGATGCGCTTGCCCGTGAAGTCAGCTTCGAGCGGAAGCGGCGGAACTGCCGCCTTCTCGATCTCGGTGTCGGCCGGAGCCTTGCCGGACGTCTTGACCTCGGCTCCCGTGTAATTCTGCGGGAGGTAGAGGGTAAAGCGGCTTCCTTCGCCCGGTGAGCTCTTCACTTCGATCCAGCCACCCAGCAGGCGCGCGATTTCGCGACTGATGGTGAGGCCCAGGCCCGTGCCGCCGTACTTGCGGCTCGTGGTGCCGTCGGCCTGCTGGAAGGCTTCGAAGATCAAGTTCTGCTTGTCCGGTGCGATTCCGATGCCTGTGTCCCTGACCTCGAACGCGATCACGTTCTGGCTTGGGTTCAGGCTCGCGACGGTGAACTTGTGGTCCTTCTCCGTCATCTTGATCGTGAGATCCACCCGCCCGGTCTCGGTGAATTTGAAGGCGTTCGAGAGCAGGTTCTTCAGGATCTGATGCAAACGATTGGAGTCCGTGAACATCTGCGGAGGCAGGCCTTCGTCCATCCTGATGTTGAAGCCCAGGCCCTTCTGTTCGGCGACGTGCCGGAACGTCTGCTCGACGTAATCCTGCACTTCGACCAACTTGTTCTCGCGCGGATCGATCGGCATCTTGCCGGCTTCGACCTTGGAAAGATCCAGGATCTCGTTGATGAGGCCCAGTAGATCCGTGCCGGAGGCATAGACCGTCTTGGCGAACTTGACCTGCTCGGGTGTGAGGTTGCCGTCGCGGTTGTCGGCCAGCATCTTGGACAGGATGAGCAGACTGTTCAACGGAGTTCTCAGTTCGTGAGACATATTGGCCAGGAATTCGGACTTGTACTTAGAAATCAGCTGCAGCTGTTCGGCCTTCTCCTCGACGCTCTTGGAGGCGAGCTCGACTTCCTGGTTCTTGATCTCAAGCAGCTTCGCCTTGTCGTTGAGCTCGGAAGCTTGCGCCTCGAGTTCCGCGTTGGAACGTTTCAGTTCCTGGAGCAGCTCTTCCGTTCTCATCGAAGAGGAGATCATATTCAGGATGACGCCGATGGAGTCCATCAGTTGGTCGAGGAAGATGATCTGGTTCTGGCTGAAGGGCCGGAACGAGGCCAGCTCGATGACCGCTTTCGTCTCGCCTTCGAAAAGAACTGGGAGCACGACGACGTTGCGCGGTGGGGACTCGCCCAGGCCGCTGGCGATCTGGATAAAGTTCGCGGGCACGTCTGTGAGGAGGATCCGCTTCTTCTCGTAAGCGCACTGGCCGACGAGGCTTTCTTTCAGGCGGTACGCGTTCGCGAGGTTCTTTCGCTGCGTGAATCCGTAACTCGCTATCAGGTTGAGAACGCTATTGTCGTTCTTTTCTTTGTCGGTGCCTTCCATGAAGAAGAAGCCGCCATGCTGGGCATCTACGAGCGGAGTGAGCTCGGACATAATTAGCTGCGCGACCGAGACGATGTTTCTCTGACCTTGCATCATGCCGGAGAATTTCGCGAGATTGGTTTTCAACCAGTCCTGCTCCTGGTTCTTCTGAGTCGTTTCCTTCAGATTGGAAATCATCTGATTAATGTTGTCCTTCAGCTGAAGGACTTCGCCCTGGGCTTCGACATTGATGGATCGGGTCAGATCGCCTTTCGTGACGGCAGTCGACACGTCAGCGATCGCTCGCACCTGTGAGGTCAGGTTGCCGGCGAGCTGGTTGACGTTGTCGGTGAGATCTCTCCACGTGCCGGCGGCGCCCGGGACTTTCGCTTGGCCGCCCAGTTTCCCTTCGATCCCGACTTCTCTGGCGACCGTCGTGACTTCGTCCGCGAACGTGCGAAGCGTGTCGGTCATCGAGTTGATGGTCTCGGCAAGCGCCGCGACCTCGCCCTTGGCTTCCAAGACGAATTTTTGGTTCAGATCGCCGTTGGCGACTGCGGTGACGACTTTCGCGATGCCTCGCACCTGGGTGGTGAGGTTGGACGCCATGAAGTTCACGTTGTCGGTGAGATCCTTCCAAGTACCGGAGACTCCCGGGACTCGGGCCTGTGCGCCAAGCTTCCCTTCGATTCCGACTTCGCGGGCGACCGTCGTGACCTGGTCGGCGAAAATGCGGAGCGTGTCCGTCATATTATTGATCGTCTCGGCGAGTGCCGCGACCTCGCCTTTGGCTTCCAAGACGAACTTCTGGTTCAGGTCGCCCGTGGCGATCGCGGTGACGACTTTCACGATGCCGCGGACTTGCTTGGTGAGATTACCGGCCATGAAGTTTACGTTGTCGGTGAGATCCTTCCACGTGCCGGAGATGCCGCGCACTTCGGCCTGACCGCCCAGGCGGCCTTCGGTACCGACTTCTTTCGCGACACGAGTCACCTCGGCAGCGAAGGAATTGAGCTGGTCGACCATGGTGTTGATCGTGTTCTTAAGCTCTGCGATCTCGCCCTTGGCATCGACCGTGATCTTCTGCGACAAGTCGCCTTTGGCGACGGCAGTCGTCACTTTCGCAATATTACGGACCTGTGATGTCAAGTTGCCGGCGAGCTGATTGACATTGTCGGTGAGATCCTTCCAGGTGCCGGAGACGTCTTTGA
>JAYVOO010000380.1:0-5566 GCA_043757905.1 Oligoflexia bacterium | reverse complement strand
TTCAGGAAGGCTGCTGCCCCAAGTGGTGAGCGCGGGAACGCCTTGGGACTGAGCCATGGCGAGTGGAATTCCGAAACCTTCATAAATCGAAAGCATCGAGACGGCTGTCGCCTCAAGAATCAGATGCCCTAGATCCGAGTCCGCGAGGTAACCGGTTCGAACCACCCAAGGTGATAGGTTCTCGTCGTGGAGGAGTGTCTCGACGTCCTGGCTTTTCCAGCCAGTCGAGCCGACCAAGACCAGCTTAACCGGCGAGCGGGGGTTGAGTGTGCGGTAGGCCTGAAAGCCCCGAATGAGGCCGAGCACGTTTTTGCGGGGCTCCACAGATCCGACAAAGAGGACGTATTCGCGCCCGCGAAGACCGTGCGCCGTGAGTGTCGCGCCGGGATCACCCTTTGTTTCAGGAGCCTGCACAGGAAGTGGCAGGACTGTAATTTTTGGAATCCCGCGTGTTCCGGACAGGGTGGCGAAATCGATGGCCGTGTTTGTCGAATCGCAGATGATCTGGTTGAGGTGCCGACCCATCGCGGGATAGGCCTCTTCATTATACCAGTGGGCGATTCGGTCGTCGCAGTACTCGGGAAAAAGTACCGGCACAAGGTCATGTCCGGTCATGCTCAGGCGGGGGTTCTCGCCGATGGACCGAGCAAGAGGGCCCAGATTCACCATGCCTTGAATATGGATCCAGCGGGCGGGCTTGAGAATCGCGAGAATTTCTTCAGTCGGTAGCTGGTAGTCACGCGCGCTCAGATCGAACCCCCAGACTCCCTGGGAGTCCGTTCCGAGTTCCTTCTCGATGCCTTCCAAAATAAAGCGCGGGTTGCGATGGTAGGGGAGGATGACGGTGCCTTCAATCTTACGGGGCAACTCAGGAAGGAGAATAAGCTCGAGCTCCGGAAACTCGTCCCGTAGTTTGGCCGCTGCCATCAGGGTTTGATAAACGACTTCCTGGATCCCGGTCCGGATGAATTCCTTCAAATGGATCGTGAGATTGGAAGTGTCCAGGACGAGCCGGGGTTTCATCCGACTGAGGGTTTCCTAAGAAGTAGACCGAGGGTTTTTCCAGACGCGAGTTTTTCCATTTCAAGCTCGACGCCCAGCTTTCGGGCGCGCTCGCGAATCGCGCTGAGAGAATAGGGTCGAAAAACCTTGGAGTCCCGCCAGTAGAGATCTTGCGCGACTTCATCCGAGTCCAAGTTGGGAAGCTCGAGATAAAGGGCGCCCCCGGGCTTCAAGCGCTCCAGCGCTAGAGTGATGAGAAGCGATTGTTCGCGTGGGCTCAGGCGCTCATAGATCCTGACTGAGGTGATCAGGTCGTAGCGCGGCTCGCGCGCGGACAAAAGTACGGAGACTGGATCGCCCTGGGTTTTTTCGACAGATTTAAGAGCGGGATGAAAGAGTCTCGCTACCGGTTCGCCGAGATCAAGCGCGTGTTCGGGCTGAGAGTCTTTGAAAAAGCTGCCCGATAGCGTGGCCCGCACATCGGTTTGATCCTCCTCTTCGTTCTGGAAGGAGTCTCCGAGCGGCAAGGGTGTCTCGGAGAGCAGGACCGGTCGGTAATCCACGAGATTCGGCGCGCCGTAGAGCGCGAGTTTCAGCTTCCCATCGATCAGGACTAACTTCGATTTGAGGCGTTCGATCTCGGCCTGTTGTCTCCGCACGATCTCGTCCAACCCGAGCGCGCGAACGGGCAGGGTCCTCAGCTGATGCGCCAGGCTCTTCAGCTTTTTTCGGAAGGGGCCGGAGAGCATGCGATTGGCCGCATACTTCGTCAGCTCCCAGGACTTCGAACCGTGGGGGGAATGCGAGGAACTCATGTAAAGGGATTAAACCAGGGGGATAAAATCGTAAACTGCAATCACCTCGAATTCGGGTCGAGGCAGGCGCTCGCGCTCTTTAACCCGCTCTTCGAAGGGTTGGGCGTCGCACATCCACCTGGCCCACTGCGCGGGATCGGCGCTGACACGGAGAAGTGGATCCGTTCGGAGCGCGGGATGCAGGCCCTCGAGCGCGGCTGGAGTGGTCAAGGTCGGTACTCCAGAGGCTAGGGACTCAAGAATCTTGATTCGAACCCCCGAGCCTCCCAAGTGGGGAGCAAGACTGAACGAGAGTTCGCTCCAATAGTTTTCAGCATCGGGTACAAAGCCCAGGAGCTTGACGAATGGAAAGCGCGCGGCTTCAACTTGCAGCTCGGGAGGCGCACCCTTGCCGGCAATCTGGATCTGGCCGCTGAAGCCCTCCTCTACGAGGAGTGGGGCCACTTGCTTCAGAATCCACATTGCACTGAGGTGGTTGGGCAGAAATCCCAAGCCGCCGATGAAGCCAAATACCGGTGCTGCCTTTGACCGGGACGGTTTCATCGCGGCGATCCGCTCACTTCGAAGCCGAGAAGGGTAGGTGGGCGGGGTGACTCTCAGCAGTGCTGGCTTCGGTCGGCGCAGCTTTTCCATTCGACTACGATAATCATCTAAGTCTTTGGGGCTCAGGAACCAGAGCTCGTCAGCAAAGTTCGATGCTTCAAGCTCCCGGAGCGCGAGCTTTGCGGCGTTCAGCAAATGAAGTGGGCCCGCTAAGAGGCCTTCGTTGCCGGCGCGTCCCAGGGAAAGGTCGCTTTCGAGGTTGTGGAAAACGATCGCGCGACGGGTGGAGCCTCGGCCGGGCCCATTGGGTATGCGTCTGAGCCAGTTGATCGCGAACGAGTAATGGAAGATTTCGAGTGCCGTATCGCCAGGTAAGCGCAAGTGCGTTGCCAGGCAGGCTGGGTAGTAGGCTTCTTCTGGCGAGCTGGAAGTCGATAGGAGGCTGCGTAAGACGCGCCTGATACGGCTTTTCGAACGGGGCAAGTGGTCAGCTAACGTGACGACCTTTACGGCAGGGTGGAATGGGGAGCTGTCCGTCGAGTGGGTGGCGCCCTGCCATACGATCAGCTCAATTTCATGACCCAGCCCCGCCAGTCCATTGACCTGATCGAAGATCACCTGAAATGCGCCTTCGGTGGGCGGGTATGGGTAGGAAGGAGAATAAATTCGGATTTTCATTTGAACCGTGTAGAACGCGTGTTTAGACTTCTAATACCTTGAATGAAGACGCTTAGCCCAAGAGTTTTAAATATTTTCGACTACTTCTGCCTGAACAAGAAGTATCTCGTCTACAACCTCGTCACTCGTAATCTCAAGGTCAAGTACCGTAGGTCCATTCTCGGAGTCTTCTGGTCGCTTCTTTCGCCGATCGCGCTCGCGATGGTCAATTACTTTGTCATCCGCCTGGTCATGAAGGTCCAGCTCCCTAATTACATGGCGTTCGTCATGAGCGGGATCTTCTTTTGGGCGTTCTTTTCGCAGAACCTCAATGAAGGGCTGGAGTGCGTGGTCAATAACTGGGAGTTGCTCTCCAAGGTGCCGGTGCCCTTTCAGATCTTTCCCTACGTCGGCTGCATCACAAATTTGGTGTCGCTCGCTTTCGCGCTGCCGATCGTGCTGGCCGTTTCGTTTTTCACGGGCGTGGAGCTGGGGAGCTCTCTGATCGCTCTTCCCTATCTCACCCTAATTCTTTTCCTGATGAGTTATTCGATCACGCTACTGGCTTCAGTCGCGTTTGTTTATCTCAGGGACCTCAAGCACATTATCAGCATCCTCCTTCAGCTCTGGTTTTATGCGACCCCCGTGATTTACGATGAGTCGATGGTGCCCGAAAAATACCGCTGGGTGCTGGCAATGAACCCACTTCAAGGGGTTTTCAGTGGATTCCACCGAGTTCTGGTTCAAGGAGTCTGGCCTGAGCCTGCAATCTTTATCAAGATCACGATCATCACGCTGCTCCTGATGCTATTTTCGGCTTGGGTCAGGGCGAGCCTGGCTGGCGAGCTGGCGGAGCAAATCTGATGGCTACACCGGTGATTCGCGTACGCGGGCTCAGCAAATGCTTCCGGTATTGGAGCGATCGACCCACCAGCGCGAAAACCATGCTCGTGGATCTTTTGCGCGGAAAGCTGCGCTTCGGGGACAAGAAAGAGATCTCGGTACTCGAGGCGCTCGATCTGGAGATTCAGGCGGGTGAGTTCATCGGCATCATGGGAAGGAACGGGGTCGGAAAGAGCACGTTTCTCAAGCTGATATCCGGAATCTATCAGCCGACCAGCGGGACGATCGAGGTTGACGGCACGATCGCGCCATTGATCGAATTGGGAGCGGGCTTTCACGGCGATCTATCCGGTTATGAGAATATTTTTTTGAACGCCGCAATCTTGGGTTTTGGCCGTAAGGATGCGCTGGAGGCCCTTCCGGGGATTCTTGCGTTCGCGGAGCTGGGTGAAAAGATTCACATGCCGGTCAAGAATTACTCGAGCGGGATGCTCGTGCGCCTGGGATTTGCGGTCGCTACCCACCTGAAGGCGCCGATCCTGCTTGTAGATGAAGTGCTGGCCGTGGGCGATCTCGGTTTTCAGGAAAAGTGTCTGAAGAAAATCCAGTCGCTCCATCAAGAGGGCCGAACGATCATTCTGATCACACATGACCCCGCGGCCGTAAGGAGCCATTGTAGCCGTTGCGTAATCATCGATGAGCGTCGGAAGGTCTTTGACGGACCCGCGGTCGAAGCCGTCGAAAAATACCGGAATCTCTTTGGAAACTCTTCTGTTCAAAGCCCTTGACAGGTAATGACCTGTAGTGTCATGTCCCCCTCATGTCTAAACGCGCTCTCATCACCGGCATCACCGGGCAAGACGGCTCCTATCTGGCAGAATTCCTGCTCGCCAAAGGCTACACGGTCTACGGCATCACCCGCCGTTCAAGCTCAGCTGGTACGGACCGAATTGCCCACATCCTCGATCAGGTGACGCTTCTCTCAGGCGACCTGTTGGACGAGCGCTCGTTGACCGAGGCGGTCATCGAAGCGAATCCCGACGAAGTTTATAACCTCGCGGCTCAGAGCTTTGTGCAGACCTCTTGGGTTCAGCCAGTTTTGACGGCCGAGTTCAGCGCCGTGGGCGTGACCCGCATCTTGGATGCAGTTCGCCGGTACGCACCAAAGGCCCGTTTCTATCAGGCCTCGACGAGCGAGATGTTCGGCAAGGTTCAGGCTGTTCCGCAGAACGAGGACACTCCCTTTTACCCGCGCTCTCCTTATGGGGTCGCGAAGCTTTATGGCCACTGGATTACTGTGAACTATCGTGAATCCTTCGGCATGCATGCTTCTTCAGGCATCCTCTTCAATCACGAGTCGCCCCGCCGCGGGCTTGAGTTCGTCACGCGCAAGATCACGCACACGGTGGCGCGGATCAAGCACGGCCTGACCGATGAACTTCGGCTGGGTAACCTGGAAGCGCGTCGCGACTGGGGTTTTGCGGGCGATTACGTCGGCGCGATGTGGTTGATGCTTCAACAAGAACTGCCGGACGACTTTGTCATTTCCACGGGTGAAACTCGGAGCGTCCGCGAATTCTGCCAGATCGCGTTCGAGCGCGTTGGGCTGGATTTCGAGCGCTACGTGAAGCAAGACGAGAAGTACTTCCGGCCAGCTGAAGTGGACTTGCTAGTCGGCGATGGCTCGAAAGCGGCCAAGCTCTTAG
>JAYVOO010000379.1:0-1530 GCA_043757905.1 Oligoflexia bacterium | reverse complement strand
CCTCGCACGCATTGCCGTTGACCACGTAAGCGTACTCCCCTTCAAGCACGCCGCGGCCACCGAGGTGGGCGAGCGAGACATCCTGACGGTAGTCGTCGAGATGGAGCGAGGTCGCGGGAAGATTTGGGTTCCCGGAGCTCGCAATCGGATCGGGTAGAAAAGTCTTCGCGGATCCGGTCGCTCCGACGCCGTGGAGAAGCGCCTCTTTCAGGCACGCACCTTCGAGCTGATCTTTTTTCTTCGCGCAGCCGGAAATCGCAAGCGCCGCGGCCAAGGAGAGGGAAATTACAGCGGATGACACGCGCGACTTCATAGCTTCAGATCTTACCTTTAATCGATACGGCTTTCGCACTGCAGAGTTTGCAGCCTCCCGAGTAGACGCCGTAACGTGGTTTGTCAACTCTCTGACGGATTAATACATAGCGTCAGTGCAAAAGTTCGATTCGAATGACGTTCTCACGCAGTGCGCGAATGAGTGCCCTGCTATGTTCAGGCCCCCGGGTCTCGAGAGTCAAGGCGACTTCTGTCTGATCGATCGTGGTGGATGGTTCGCTGCGATCGTGGATCGCCTGCAGCACGTTGGCCCCCTGCTTCGCGATCAGCTCCGTAAGACGCGCAAGCGAGCCCGGTCGATCCGAGAGCAGCACGTTCACGCGAACTCGCCGCCCGGCGCGGATCAGGCCGCGGTCGATGATGCGTCCAAGAACGTTCACGTCGATATTGCCGCCGCTGATGATCAGCACAACCTTTTTGCCCTTCATCCGCTTTCGGATCTGCGAAAGGATCGCGAGCGGCACGGCCCCCGAACCCTCGGTGATGACTTTTCCTTTCTCGAGCAGCATGAGTACCGCATTGGCGATCTCCTCGTCGTCCACTGAGCGGATCTGGTTAAGGCGCTCCGCGAGTAGCCTGCGCATCGGCTCGCTGGCCTGTGCGACGGCGATCCCGTCGGCGAAGGTATCGACCCGGTCGAGCTTGATGGCTTTCTTCGCACGGATCGATCGGAGCATGGAATCGGCGCCCGCGGCCTGGCCCGCGATCACCTGGACCTGCGGCCTAAGCTCCTTCATCGCGATCGCGACGCCCGACATGAGCCCTCCGCCGCCGATCGATCCAATCACCACGTCAACGTCTTCGAGCTGATCGAGAATCTCGAGCGCAACCGTACCCTGGCCCGCGATCACCTTGGGATCCGCGAAAGCGTGGACGAAAACCTTCTTCGTCTTGCGCGCGATCCGTGTCGCTTCTTCAAACGCCTCATCGTAATTATCGCCAGCTAGGATGACTTCCGCGCCGAGCGCCTGCGTACTCTGCAGCTTCACGATCGAGGCTCCGCGCGGCATGACGATTGTCGCCTTGGCGCCGAGCTTGCGCGAACCCCAGGCCACACCTTGGGCATGATTGCCGGCACTCGCGCAGATCACGCCGCGGCGGCGCTCCTCGCGCGTGAGCGTCGCGATCTTGTAAGTCGCGCCCCGAATTTTGAAGGATCCGATCGGCTGCATGTTCTCCAGCTTGAGATAAACCTTG
>JAYVOO010000378.1:0-5581 GCA_043757905.1 Oligoflexia bacterium | reverse complement strand
TTGATTTTGAAACGCTTGTTCGACGACGTCGGCGACATTGAGACCGGGCCTCTGAGTCCCTGGTCTTCAGAGGCTTGCTACGGCTCGCTTCGCGGCGTTCACGATTTGGGTCGGGGCGAGACCGATCTGAAAGGTCATCACCACCATCGCGATCACAGCGATCATCGATCCGAGCGACACGCGAAATTCCGCAGGACTTCCGGCGGGATCACGCATGTACATGTAAACCAGGACTCTCAAATAATAGTACACTGAAACTGCGCTGCAGAGCACGCTGATCACGACGAGCCAAACTTCGTGCGCCTGAATAGCCGAGTAAAACAGCAGATATTTAGCGAAGAAACCCGCGGTCGTCGGAATGCCTGCCATCGAAAGTAAGAAAACTGCCATCGCGAACGCCAACCAGGGGTGGCGCCGGGAAAGTCCCGAAAAATCATGGAGATTCAGGCCCGTATCTCCCTGAGCTGAGAGAACCGTGAGCACCACAAAGGCGCCTAGGTTCATAACCGCGTACGAGACCAGGTAAATGACGACAGGGGTATAACCCTGTTCGCTGCCTGAGGCCGTCAGAAGTCCGACAAGAATATATCCCGAGTGCGCAATCGACGAGTACGCGAGCATGCGTTTCAAGTTGGTTTGCGTCAGCGCCACGACGTTTCCGACCAACATCGTGAGCACTGCCGAAACCCAAAGAATGTCATGGATGTGATTCTGCAGGAGCTCCGAGAGGCCGCGCCCGTAACCGAGCGACGTGAAGACTCGGACAAAAGTCGCGAAAGCGGCGGCTTTCAGGCCGGTCGTCATAAAGCCCGTGATCGGAGCGGGCGCGCCTTCATAAACGTCGGGCATCCACATATGGAACGGTACCGATGCGACCTTGAATAGAAATCCAATCATGACGAGCCAGGCGCCGATCGTGAAGAGCGGAGAAAGCGCGTGCGCGCCCTTAGCTGCTTCTTGGACAAATCCTAAGACGACGCGGATATCGGTGGACCCGGTGGCGCCGTAGAGAAGCGCTGTCCCATAGAGAAGGACCGCGGAAGCGGCAGAACCCAAGATGAAATACTTCATCGCGGCCTCGTTCGAGCGGCGGTCGGCGCGGCGGTAGCCGACCAATACGTAAACTGAGAGCGACATGATCTCGAGTGCGATGAAGATCACGATCAGATCCAGCGCCGATGCCCTGAGCATCATGCCAAGCGCTGAGACCATGAGTAGGACGTAGTATTCCGGATGCTGGAGCTTCTCCTGATCCAGGTACCGTAGTGAAACGAGCGCGGTCAAGGCAGCGGAGCCGAGGAAGATGATGTTGAAGAAATTTGCGTACGAGTCGACCACCATCATGTGATTGAAGAGAACGAGAGGCGCGTTAGCGGAAAGAGCACACGAATACCAGATCCCCGCCGCGGCCGTCGCCAGAGTCAGCAAAAAAACCGGCCACTTGGGGCTGATCACCCGAAGCACGCATCCCAGGATCATCAGGATGATGCCTCCGAAGACCGCCAGGTACGGCATGAGCGCATAGAGCTGTTCGGCCGAGAGGGTCAGTAGCTCGGGGCGGATGGTAACGAGCGGTTGCATCTTAGCGGCTCACTTTCGTGATTAAAATAGGGGCGGTCTGGGCCCGGACGATCTCAGTCTGCATCCGCGCGCCGCTGCGGCTCAGGAAGCGTTCAACCGAAGGCTGCATCTTGGCGAAAAAGAAATTGGGGAACACACCCATTCCGAAAATGGCGAGAATGAAGGGGGCAAGTACCACGATCTCGCGGAAGCTCAGGTCCTTTAGCTTTTCGTTCTCGGGGTGCGTAATGGGGCCGAACATCACGCGCTGGAACATCCAGAGCATATAGACGGCGCCGAAGATGACTCCCAGGCTGGCGAGTGCGCCCAGGCCGTGGTTCGTCTTCCAGGTTCCGAGCAGGATCAGGAATTCGCCGATGAATCCGTTCGTACCGGGAAGCGCGACCGAGGAAAGGGTTACGATCATGAAGGCGACTGCGAAAAGCGGCATGACCTTCGTGATCCCGCCGAAAGCCGAGATATCGCGCGTGTGGCGACGCTCATAAATGATGCCGACGAGAAGGAAAAGTGCGCCGGTCGAGACTCCGTGGTTGAGCATCTGGTAATAGGCGCCCGTCGCGCCTAGGTCGTTCAGAGCGAAGAGCCCTAGGATGACGTATCCCATATGGCTGACCGAAGAATAAGCGACAAGCTTTTTGATGTCGGGCTGGACCATGGCGACCCACGCGCCGTAAGTGATCGCGATCGTGCCCAGGATCATGAACGGGAGCTGGTACAGGATGACCGCGCCCGGGAAGAGCGGGAACGCGAAGCGCATGAAACCGTAGCCGCCCATCTTGAGGAGAACCGCGGCCAGGATGACTGAGCCGGCGGTCGGCGCCTGCACGTGCGCGTCCGGCAGCCAGGTATGGAGAGGGAAGAGCGGCACCTTGATTGCGAACGCGAGGGCGAACGCGCAGAAAAGCAGGCTCTGGGGGGAGAAGTAGCCCGTCGCATCGAGCTTGAGTTTGTAGAGGTCGACGATCGCGGTTGAATACGTGCCGAACTGGGCTTTGTGCTGGACCGCCAGAAAAAAGATCGCGACCAGCATCAGGAGCGAGCCGACCATCGTATAAAGGAAGAACTTCATCGCGGCGTAGACGCGGTCCTTGCCGCCCCAGATCCCGATCAAGAGGTACATCGGGATGAGCATGGCCTCCCAGAAGACGTAGAACAGGAAGATATCGAGCGAGATGAACGCGCCCAGCATCCCGGTCTCGAGCGCGAGCAGCAGGAAGTAATATTCCTTCACGCGGGTGTCGATGGCCTTGAAGGAGCTTAGGACCGCGAGCGGCATGAGAACGGTTGTCAGCATGATGAGCCAGAGGCTCAAGCCGTCGACGCCGGCGCGGTAGGCGATGCCCAGGCCCGCGAACCAGTCGTAGGTCTCGGTCAGCTGGAATTCGGGAGCCTTCGCGTCCGCGAGATAGCCCTGATAGATCAGGACCGAAAGGCCTGCGGTGACGAGCGTTCCAAGCAGAATCCAGCTGCGGTAAGCGGTGCGCCCGCCTTCGGTGCCGGTCGGGATCAGGAGGCCCGCGAAAGCCCAGACGAGCGGCAGGAAGACCGTGGCCGAAACTAGGTGAGAATTAAGCCAATCCATAGATCAGGTACCCCACTGAGCCGAGAAGTCCGATGAGAAGAACCAGGGCATACACTTGAATCGAGCCGGTCTGAACGACGCGAACCGTCTCGCCAGTCCACTCCGTCACGCGGCCGAAGCCATTGACGATGCGGTCGATGACGGCGACGTCGAAACCCTTCCAGATCGCGTTCGAGACCGCCTGGATCGGACGCACGATGAGCGCCTCGTAGATCTCGTCGATGTACCATTTGTTCTCGAGAAGCCTGTGAAGGGTCGCGAAGCGCTGCTTGAGCGCGGCGGGCTTGGCCAGGCTCCCATCGCGGCTTTTGTAGATGTTGAAGGCGACGGCGATGCCGAGGACGGCGCCGGCGACGCTGACGCCCATCAGAACCCATTCCATTCCCGCTGACACCGCAGCCGAAGCCTCGTGCGGCGGGATCACGGGCTCGAGCCAATGCTCAAGCCAGCTCATATGCGGGATCCCG
Organism: Oligoflexia bacterium; assembly: GCA_043757905.1. Taxonomy (GTDB): domain Bacteria; phylum Bdellovibrionota; class UBA1018; order UBA1018; family UBA1018; genus JAYVOO01. The sequence continues at coordinate 1,951 of JAYVOO010000378.1, read as the reverse complement.
AGAAAGCCGCCAACCGTGCTCAGGATCGCGAGCACCGCGAGCGGCACGACGATCTGCCATCCGGATTCATGGACGCCGGACTTCGGCGCGTGGTGGTGATCGTCTTTTGCGTGTCCGTGTCCGTCGTCGTCATGCCCGTGGCCGTGCCCATGCGAGGCACCCAGCTTCGCGTTGTCGAAACGGGGCTTGCCGAGGAAGGTCAGTGAAAAGAGCCGGGTCATGTAGAAAGCCGTCATGACCGCCGTCATCGCGCCCAGGATCCAAAGAATGATCGAGCCGTGATCGGAACTGAACGCAAGCCAGAGAATCTCGTCCTTCGAGAAGAATCCCGAGAATGGCGGAATCCCGCAGATTGCGAGCCAGCCCGCCGCGAACGTCAGGAAGGTCCAGGGCATCTTCGAGCGCAGGCCGCCCATTTTGAGAATGTCCTGCTCTTCATGCATCCCGTGGATCACCGAGCCCGCGCCCAGGAACAAGAGGGCCTTGAAAAACGCATGCGTGATGACGTGAAAGACGCCGGCCACGTAGCCGCCCACCCCGCAGGCCAGGAACATGTATCCCAGCTGCGAAACGGTCGAGTAGGCCAGGACCTTCTTGATGTCGGTCTGGACGAATGCGATTGTCGCCGCGAAGAACGCGGTGAAAGCGCCCACGATCGCGACCACGTGGAGCGCATCGGGCGAGAGCGTATAAAGGAAGTTTAGGCGAGCGACCAGGTAGATCCCGGAGGTCACCATGGTCGCGGCGTGGATGAGCGCGGAGACGGGCGTTGGTCCCGCCATGGCGTCAGGCAGCCAGACGTAAAGCGGGATCTGCGCGGACTTCCCCATGCAGCCGACAAAGAGCAGCAGGCAGATTGCCGTGATCGTTCCGGCCTCGATCGTTGGTGGCAGAACCGCGTGGCCGGCGTGCATGACCGCGTGCGAGAGCGCGGAGAAGTCGAGCGTTCCGAAAGTCGTGTAGATCAGGAACATGCCGAGCAGGAATCCGAAGTCCCCCACCCGGTTCACAATGAAAGCCTTCTTGCCTGCCTTGGCCTTCTCCATGTCCGTGTACCAGAAGCCGATCAGCAGGTAGCTGCAGAGGCCGACGCCTTCCCAGCCCAGGAACATCACGGGGAGCGACGAGCCCAGCACGAGCATCAGCATCGCGAAGCAGAAGAGATTCAGGTAGGCGAAGAACTTCCCAGGCGCCTCGTCATGGGCCATGTAGCCGATCGAGTAGAGATGGATCAAGGTGCCGACGCCGGTAATGACGAGAACGAAGAGGCTCGAGAGCGCGTCAAGCTTGAAGGCCAGGTCGATGTTGAACGTGCCGACTTGCATCCAGGAGAAGAGGTTTTGCTGAAGGACCCGGCCTTCTTCAGCGGGAGAACCCTGAAGCTGCAGGAAGAGAATCACGCCAACGACGAAAGAGGCCAAGATCGAAAGCGTCGCGATCGCGCCGGGGATTCCGGCGTGGGCCTTTTTGCGGCCCTGGGGCGCTTGGAAGAACGCGTACCAACACCCGTTGATCAAAAAGCCGATGAGCGGGAAAAGCGGGATGAGTGCGATCATTTCATTATTCCTTCAGCATCCGGATCTCGTCGGTGTCGACGGACCGGAGGGTGCGGTACATGGCGATCACGAGGCCCAAGCCGACAGCCGACTCGGCCGCCGCCACCGTGATGATGAAGAAGACAGACATCTGGCCGCTGATCTGGTGCAGCTCTTTGGAAAAGGCGACGAACGTCAGGTTGACGGCGTTCAGCATCAACTCGATGCACATCAGGATGACCAGGATGTTGCGCCGGATGAGCAGGCCGGTGAAGCCGATGAAGAAGATGGCCGAGCAGAACGCGAGCACAACCCAGGTGTCAACGCTTTGCATTCGATGCTCCTTGCTTGCGTTTGGCGATTGCTACGGCGCCGACGATCGAGCCCAGGAGCAGCACGGAAGTGAGCTCAAACGG
>JAYVOO010000377.1:0-1534 GCA_043757905.1 Oligoflexia bacterium | reverse complement strand
ATGACAAGCTCATCCGCGAAGCGCAGGGCACGTCCAATCAGAAGAAGCGCATGGAAGCCATGGCGGGAGCTGAGAAGATCGCGCTTGAAGAGCAGGCGATCATGCCGACCTACGAACGTACGGTGGTTTATCTCGTCAACGACCGCGTCAAGGACGTCATCCGCCACGCGATTGGCCCGGATCCCGACTTCCGTTTCGCGAAGCTCGCGAAGTAAGCCTGGGTCTTGAACGGTTAGTCGAATCCAATGGATTTGAGGAAGGGGAGGCCTTCGGGCCGCCCCTTCCCCTTGATCCGAAAGCGAAGCGAGATTTCAGACATGTGGCAATACATCTGGAAAAGAGTCCTGGCGGGGCTCATCACAATCTACTTCATCGCAACCGCGACGTTTGTGGCGATGCACGTGATCCCAGGAGATCCGATCTCAGGCGCGAAAGCGATGACGCCGGAGATTCGCGCGAACATTGAGCATGTATACGGCCTGGATAGACCCGTGCTTGTGCAATACGGAATCTTCCTCGCCAATATGGCCAAGGGTGATTTCGGGATATCGTTCGTGCAGCGGAATCGGCAGGTCAACGACATCATCAAGCAGCATTTCCCGGTGTCCGCCAAGCTCGGTGTGCTTGCCGTCCTGATCGCCGCCATCGGCGGTGTCGCGTTTGGCTCTCTCGCCGCCATCGGGCGCAACCGTTTCTCCGATCGCTCGATTATGCTTTTCGTCATTCTAGGTATCTCGGTTCCGAACTTCGTCTTCGGCGCAGTCGGGCAATTCGGCGTCACCGAGCTGAACAAGTACTTCGGCCGCGAGGTCCTGCCTGTCGGCGGCTGGGGCACGTTCAATCACATGCTGCTTCCGGCCCTCGTCCTCGGACTCGGAACCATGGCGTTCCTAGTCCGCCTCATGCGCTCATCCATCCTGGAAATTGTTCACTTGGACTATATCCGGACGGCTAAGGCGAAGGGCGTCTCGCCAGTTGGCATTTTTTTCAAACACGAGCTCAGGAACGCGATCATGCCGGTGATCACTTTCCTCGGGCCCGCAATCGCTACCGTTACGACGGGCGGCTTCGTCGTCGAAACGATCTTCGCCATCCCCGGACTCGGCCGGTATTTCGTACAGGCGGTTCAGCAGCTGGATTATACGGTGATCATGGGACTCACGGTGTTTTACGGCGGATTCCTAGTGTTCATGGTCATCGCGGTCGACATCCTCTATGGGATCATCGACCCGCGGATCAGCGTAAGTAAGTAACCCGTGGAAGGCCCAACTGAGTTGACAACAAGCACTGATCGGATACGTTCACGGGGCATGCTTTCGCCCAAGACTGACTTGGCCCAAAGAACTCTGGCTGAGCTCGAACTCACTCTTGCCCAGGATGCTTTTGAGCCTGTCCAAAAGAAAGCGAGCCATCAGCTCACTTCTCGCCCTTCGCTTTCCTACTGGCAGGATGCCTGGCTCCGCCTGAAGAAGAACAAGCAGGCGCTGACCGCTCTCTACACCATCTTCCTCCTCGTCGCATTCGCCGTGATCGG
>JAYVOO010000376.1:0-1536 GCA_043757905.1 Oligoflexia bacterium | reverse complement strand
GCAGGAAGTCGTCTGGGAAATCGGAAGGGTCATAAGGATCCTCCGGGTTGTCGATCACCGAAGGCTGGTGTGGAGGAAAGGCGAACGTGTGGTCGTTTGTCCAGTCAGCCCATTGCTTTTTTCTTTCTTGAGCGAACTGGCTCTGGGCCTCGAGCGAGCAAGGCGTCGGCTCCCACGAGTACTTTACGGCTCGAACTGCGCCTTCAGGACCCAGGCGCGACGGTACCATCGAGAAATATTCTTGGTAGAGCGGCGAATAGAGGACGCTGCCGTTGACCCAAAGAGCCAGCCTGCGCTCCATCGCCGTAAACTCCCCGGAAACGAAAATCGACCAGAATTCCTCCGCCTTGGCCAGCAGCTTGTTCTTGAAGTCTAGTGCGCTGTCCAGAAAAGCTTGGTTAACCTTGGCGTATTTGATCGGGTCGTTCACAAAGAACGTCGGAAAATTGATCGAGAGAATATCAAGTTTGGTGGCCGCGTTGAGGTCTTGGGCCGAAAGCTGCGCGATGGTGGGAGTGTTCAAGGCGCCCTTGGAGAGGATTTTCACGGCGAAGCCGCGCGCGTCTGCCAATGAATCTGGACGATTTCCGGGGTGACCGTTGGACAACCTGACGACTGCATCATAGCTCGCCCCACTTGCGAAGACACCGAGCTCACTCTCGTCTGTCACGGCCGTATGCGGGCGCGCTGGTCGATCCTGCTGGTTGTAGCTCGCCAACTGCGCATTGATGCTTCCCAACAAGCCGGGAGCGATATCTAAGCTCGCTTTGTAGCAACCGTTCGTCTTGCGGTGCACGTCACGGGTGGCGTAATCTGGTTTGGGCAGATCCTTAAAAATTCTCTTGCCCTGCGGAGTCGCGGGGTCGGCGCTCATCTCGCTGTGGCGCACGCTTTGTTGGGCCACGATGAACTTGCGAATGACTTCGGCCACGGCGTCGTTCTTCTTTTTTTCGCTAGCGGCGGATCCCTCAAAATAAGTTTCGAGGTTCGCATCGAAACTGTCGTCCACCACGTCGCCGTTATTGTCGAGCGAAGCGATCCGGCGGGCAGGATCCTTGGATCCGGTGCTGCAGGAGAGAAGCGGTAAGAGAATGAGAATTAGTAGCCGTCCATGATTCATTTAGGGTGCCTCCGGTAGCTTCATCAGCATAGCGAAGGACGCACGAAAACTGCACGGGGATCTTTGGACTAGATGAGGAGGCCTCGTGCGATAGTCAAAGATTTGGCGTACCGGGGCTGCGGCTCCGCGAGGTTTCCACTTGTGAGAAGGCGGTCGGCGGAGCGATAAGAACTGGAATGACGCTGAACCTCAAAACTTGCAGCATGGCTCTCATGTCCTTTGCATATATCGCGGCCGGGGCGATGCATTTTCTCAAGCCCCGCATGTACCTGAAGATCATGCCACCGTATCTGCCGGCACCGCTCGCGCTCGTCTGCTTGAGCGGTCTGGCGGAGATCGGTCTAGGTCTTTTACTCTGGGTCCCCGAAGCTCGGGCCCTTGCGGCTTGGGGGCTGATCGCGCTGCTCCTGGCGGTG
>JAYVOO010000375.1:0-1536 GCA_043757905.1 Oligoflexia bacterium | reverse complement strand
CGTCAGGAGTCGACGGGCAGTCTGTCAGGATGGCCTGGAGCTTGTCGATCTCGGGAGCGTGGAGGCGGCGGGCTTCGGCTACGCGTTTCTTCTCAGATTCGCCGATCCGCTCAATGCCGTTCTTGAACGTGACGGGCGGGTTGAAAGAGGTCAAGTTGCCCTGGACGAAAGCGATCACTTCGCCGCCGTCCATTTCCGAAAGGTCGGTCGAGCCAACAATGCGGGTCTGGAGCTGCACGCAGGTGTAAGTACCGTCGCACTTGTACTTCAGATCATTCATCTTCTGCTGGCAGATGCGGGCCTCGCCCTGGGGATCTATCATCTGAACGGCTGGAGTGACCGTGCCGTTGTCGTTCTCGATGCGCTGGATCTTAATCGAAAGCGTCCGCGCGCAATCCTGGAAAATGAAACCGTCGATAGCAATCGCCGGTGTCGAGTTCGAGAAGGAGTTGGCCGTAACCTGCTTGCCGCTCACGCGAATGCCGAATCCGGGGAAGTAGCGCGCCATTTCGTCTGGCGTCATATCCGTATTCGGAAGAGTCTCCGTCCCAGAGACCGATTCGTTCATCGCTGATAGTGTCGCCCGAGGGTAAAAGATCGAATTGATCAATCCCTTGGAGTCAACTGCCCATGCCTTGGCTCCCGCAAACTGCATCGCCAATACGGGGATCATCGCCAGCATCCAGAACTTATTTTTGATTTTCGTGCTCATAACTCTGCTCCTGTTCATCTCAACCATCACACGTCTGAGGCGCGACCCTGCAATGGGTGCGGTTCCTCAAGACTGAACTAGAGCAAGTGGTGGGCCAAAGGTGACACAATGCACCATCCGGGTCTTTTTCCAATATTTACGGTGGCTTAAAGAAGTAATCTGGTTTACGGTTTTCTCGTTGGCCGGCGTTTCGAGCCAACGCGCGTATGACGGCTGACCAAGGTATAGACAATGTCGCAATACAGACCCGCTGATCCGCTAGGGATCCAAAGATCGATCGAGCCCAAGAGCGTCCTTCCGCAACAGGCGGAAAAGGTGGACGCGGCTTTGCCCTTGGCCGAAGACGAGCTTCTGATCGACGTGGAGAGCCTGAATATCGACTCCGCCAGCTTCCACCAGATTTCGAAAGCCTGCGGAGGAGATTTGGCCCGGATCGAGGCTCATGTCATGGATCTCGTCGTCAAGCGCGGCAAGCACCATAACCCGGTCACAGGTTCGGGCGGGATGTTGATCGGCAGGGTCGCCCAGATCGGTCCCCAATTCCCGCGGAACGAGAAACCTGTCGCCGTGGGCGACCGCATCGCGACCCTGGTCTCACTTTCTCTGACCCCGCTTCGGTTGACCCAGATCAAGAAGATTCACGCCAAGATCGACCGCGTCGACGTTGAGGGGCAAGCCATCCTGTTCGCTTCGGGAATTTTCTCACGCCTGCCTAAGGATCTGCCCGAGACCGTCGCGCTCGCGGTTCTCGATGTCGCTGGCGCCCCAGCCCAGACCCGAAAACTCGTCAAGCCCGGCAGCAAGGTGCTCGTGATCGGTGGCGG
>JAYVOO010000374.1:0-5641 GCA_043757905.1 Oligoflexia bacterium | reverse complement strand
CGTCCCATTCCTGCCAAAACCAACCGCTTACACCATCGTAGCGATAGTAGAATCGGATGCGGATCAGCTGATCGGCGTAGGCGGTCAAGCTGATCTCTTTGGCGTGAAACGAGGTCTCGCCCGTGGAACCGGCGCCATTTTGCGAATAGCCGGGGAGATCAGACCAGGATGTGCCTCCATTGGTTGAGACTTGGACTGCACAGCTCTCGCCCGAGCCCGTCAGTCCCAACATGCTCATGAACTTGAGCTTGCTTGTAGGGCCCGGCGTGACCGGAGCTCTGAGCTCCACCCATTGGTTCGCCGGTGTGAATCCTAGGTTAAAGAGTCGAAACGAGTGATGGGCATTGTCCGCGAACTTGCGGGTGCTCCGTTTATCATAGCCACTGGCTGCCACGACCCACGCATGGTCGGATGCCGAGTCAGCTTCGTCCGTCCAAGCCATGCTTCTCCAGCTACCTTCAGCGGCCGGGGGCGTGCCTTCGGGAGGTACGGAGCCGCTTCCATCGGTACCGCCATTTGCGTCGGGGTCGAGCTGACCTTGGATAACGGAGATGCCGCCGACTGCGCTGCCCGCGCCGGAGCCGCTTCCCGATTCGCAGCCCGAAAGGACCACGGAGATCAGAATGGCTAAAATGACCGTCCTAGAGAGAGCGTGCGGCATTGGTGACCTTTTTCATCTTAAAACGATGGGAAAATCTGTATAACTAGCTTTAAGAGTAGCGCAAACTTAAACGTTTAACAAGCCGTGTCATATTCGATTTTACTACACTGCTTCAGTGGAGCTTCAAGGCGAGAGAGACCCAGGCGTTCTTATCTAGCAGATATTTAACCCCTTCCGCGAGGCTCCCTCCTTGGAGTGTAGGTCGCCTCCTCGCGCTCATCGCCTCCGGCTCTCTCAGCTCCGGGCCGGAGTATCAGCCTTAACCGGTATCGATCATCGCCTGCAGGTTCATGTAGATCCAGAAACAAAGCAGACCCGCGAAAGCGAGCGCCAACACCCAGGCCTTAAAAAAGCTCTTATGGAAAGGAAGGATAGAGTACCACGAACGGAAGATCATGTTTGGGTTCGAACCTTCCCAGACGGCGCGGAGCTTCGGAAAAATCTCGTCGAGGCTGCCTTTTAAGATGCCGGCGCCGACGTCCGCATCCGCGAGATGCGGACTGCCCCAGTATCCCGAGAGCTTGCCCTTGCGGTAGCGGAAGAGCCGAGTGAGAAAGCTTCCCTCGCGCGCTTGCGGCGGCAGCGACTGATAGAGGTGATCGACCGGAATTCCCAGCGCGAGCGCGAGCGAGGTGTCGCGCGTGCCGCCGTGCTCGACCGGATCGTGCCTAAACGGTGAATGCCGGACGTCCGCGCCGCTCACAAGCGCGGAAGAAGCCGAGACGAGGATCGGCCGCGTGCGCAGCAGTTTGAGCCGGCGGAACACGCCCGCGCTCCGGAGCGGCTTCGAGATGATCTTGCCGGCTTCCTCGATCGCGGTGAGTTGCTTGGGCCCGAGGTGCCCGGAGAAGCAGACGAACTGGCGGAAGCCCGCGGCGTTCAACCCGCGGCACGCGTCTACGAGCCAATCGCGCAGCACATGCGCGCGCACGATGATCCGAAGCGCCGAGGTGTTGCTCTCGAGCCCGAGCGGGAGCGAGGGCATCACGACGCCGACCCAGCCCGGTTTCTCGCGCTCGAGGCGCTCAGCCGCCAGCCGGCAGAGCGCCATGGCTTCCAGTAGGTCGAGATCCATCGGGAGATGCGGCCCGTGGTCCTCGAGCGGCCCGACCGAAAAGAAAAAGACCGTTTGGTCTTTCGGGAACGATTCGATCTGCTTCGACGTCAGTCGCGCGAACTCATGCGCCATCGGGGACTCCCAGTATCCTGAGGGCGTTTCCGCCCAGGACGAGGTCGCGTTCGGCCAGCGTGAAAGCACCTTTCTCGACGCAGGCGTCGATGCGCGCGCGTCCGATCGCGAGGTTATTGCCCATGATTGGCCAGTCCGTGCCGAAGAGCACGCGCTCCGCACCCGCACGCCTCACCGCTTCGCCAATGATCTCGACCGGCTGCCAGGAAGTGTCGACCGACACGTTCTCGAAGTCCTCGGCAAGCTCGAGCGCGACATCAGGCTCGTGATAATTCATGTGCGCGAGAATGAAGCGGATCTCCGAGTGTTGCTTGAACCACGGACGAAAGACCTCGGCCCGGCTCAAGTTCGCGTCCTTGGAAAAGAAATGCGAGTGCAAGCAGCCCGTGTGTAGGACGACCGGAAGCTTAAGCTCGCCCGCCGTCTCCAGCAGCTCCCGGTAGCGGGGCGAGTTCACGCCTTCGCCATCGGCCGCGGTGTGGATCTTCAGGACGCGCGCGCCGCGCGTGACGTAGTCGCGCAGGCGCTTGCCCGGCTCCTCCGTGCCGACCGGGATGTTCACCGCCGCATGGAGATTGAGATGAAGTGCTGCGGCGTCGAGCACGAACTCGTTGGTGATGTAGGGCGGATGGGCAATCACAAGCGCCTGGTCCACGCCCGCCGCCCGCATCTCGTCGCGCAGATCATCGATGCTTGACTCGACCAGCAGATTAGCCAGCGGAACAAGTGTCCCGACCTGATCCACTTTCTTGCGGGCGCCCTCGGGCAGGAGTCTTGAGAGGAGTTGCATGCCGTGCAGGGCGGAAGAAACTGGGCGAGACCAGGAGCGAGTGCGCTTACGAAGGGACGCGAGGAGCTCGGGCATCGGCCCGGGCTTCTTTCCTCCCAGCGGGAAAGCATGCGTGTGAAAATCGAAGACAATGCTCATGGTGCTTTGCGTTAGATTCATGCGATTCACGGTTCGCGCGAATCCAGGTTTCAACAGTTAAAATCAGAGTATAGCATGGAAGGGAATGGCCGCATGGGTGAATGGATTCCTGGGAATCCTCGTCAGCTACATCGTCGGGACCCAAGTCCTCTCGCTCTCCGCGATGGACGTGGGCATCGCGCTTTTCGCCTCGAATTTAGGCGGCCTGATCGCGCTGCTCGTGATTCTGCAGCTGGAATGGCAACCCTGGATCAAGCGAAACGTGCTCACGCGCTCGCGCCGAACTTGGCCCGTTTTCCTGGCCATCTATTACAGCGTGATCCTGGCCATCGTGCCTGCGCTCCGCGATGTCCGCACCCTATTGATCATGGCGCTGCCGCTCGCCCTGGGCAACGGCTTCGCTATCCGCCTTTTCGGTCCCATTCAAGACCAGCTTTACCGCCGAAGCCAGCGCCGGGCTCGGCTCAAGAAGCTTTGAGGACCGCCCGGCCGATGCTATGTTCACTGCTAATTACAGGAGCTCCTTATGGCAAACACCACGCATGCGCAGAAACAGGTCGGAGACACCTACAACGGCGAGTACGACCCGAACATCGTCGCCACCTGGCTGCAGGCTGATCCGATCCGCTGGGTATCGGGCGCAGTGGCCGGCATCATCGCGGGCGCCGTCGGCCTCGCGGTCGCGATGGGGATCAGCGTCCTGGGCGGCTACGAAATTTGGTTTCCTGCAAAGTTGATTTCGACGATCATCCTGGGCGGCCACGGCACCGACTATGGCTTTAACGTCCCAACGATCCTGCTCGGAGTGGTCTTCACCGAGATCGTGACCGCGTTCCTTGGCATCCTCTACTCGCACTTCGTCGCGACGAACAAACTCAAGGCGCTGCTACCGATGGGAGTGGTCTGGGGAATTTTCAGCTGGATCTTCATTTGGAACCTCTTCATGCGCGCATTCAAGCCAATCCTGGCCGCCGATATCCCTTCCAGCCTGGCATTTCCAGTCTGCATCGCTTTCGGCGTCTCGCTGGCGACGGTTTCGTTTGTCGATCGCGCTCTTCGCGGCAATCGCAAGACCGTGATGTACACCGCGGGACACTAAGAGCGCTTATTTTCCGACAGCTGCTCTAGGGCAGCCTGATTCTTCTCGTGCAGCTTAGTCGTGACCTCGTCCTGGTTCTTCCGGTACTGATCAATCCGGGCGCGCTCGCGCTCCTGGACCTTCTCGAACTCCTTCTCGGCCGACTTCTTTTCTTTCGAAATTTCGGCCTCATGCGACTTGAGATTTTCGGCGAGTATCTTTTCGTGGGACTCGTTCTGGCGCGATAGCTGAACCTTATAAGCCTGCTCGGATTCTTTCAGCCGCGCTTCATAGGCTTTACTCAGTTCTTCCATATCTTTGGCGTGGCTGGTCTCCAGGGACTCCACATCCGAGGACTGCTTCGCTCGGCGCGCCCGGACGGAAGTCGAGAACAGCTCCTCTTCCTTCGCCTGTAAATCTTTACTGGAGCGCGAGACTTCCATTCCTTCATTTTACGCGCGCTTGAACGGCGTGGAAATAGGCAGACTTTGCCGGGCTCCTCGGAGGTATCAGCTCAGTGGGATTCCGAGAACTTGAACGTGACCTGCTTCTTCTTCACCTCTGTGGGATAGAAGTTATGGTCATGGTGCTTCGCCTTGGCCGCGCAACGGGCCTCGCTCTCGGCGAGCGTGTAATAGATGCGCTTTTTCGCGCGCCCGGTCCGCACGGTCTGCGTGACGGTGATCTTGCAATTGCCTTTTTTCGCGGCGTGCGCGGCTTCTTCCGGCGCGGCAAGCACGATCAGGAAGGCCAACGCCGAGAATACCAGAAACCCGATGAACTTCCGCATAAGCCTCTTCCTATCTGTCCAAGCTTTGGACAGTCGCCAAGCGCTCAAGGGGGGTCGGTTCCCCGGAGGCGCCCTATTTTCGAGATGATCAATACGAAGAGGTAAGATTGCAGCCGGAGTGCCAGTGGGCGCCAAAGATCAGATCCGCGCGAGAATCCCGGTCGTGCTCTTTCCCTTGAGAAACGGCAGCGAGCGCACGCGCCCGCCGGACGCGAGGACATCCTCTGAGCCCACGATGTCCTTGGCTTTCCAGTCACCGCCCTTGACGAGCACCTGGGGCTTGAGCTCGCGGATGATCTGAAGCGGGGTCTCCTCGGAAAAGGAAGTCACATAGTCCACGCATTCGAGTGCGGCCATCACTATGAGGCGGTCTTTTAAGGAGTTCACGGGCCGGGTGGGTCCCTTGAGCTTGCGGACAGAGGCGTCGGCGTTGAGAGCGACAACGAGCAGGTCGCCCAGCGCGCGCGCGCGCGCAAGATAGCTCACGTGGCCGGGATGGATCAGGTCGAAGCAGCCGTTTGTGAAAACCACGCGTTTGCCGCTTCGGCGCGCGCGCGCGAGAAGCGCCTTGAGCGATCCCCGCGCCTTGATCTTGGACGAAGGTGAGCGGGGCTTCACAGCCGCGCAAGCTCAACCGGCTGGACGTCGACGACGACGTCGTGCCAGCAGCGCTTTTTCTTGTCGAGCAGCGCCCAAAAGATGCCGAGCCCCCCGAGCCCGAGGCTCAGCAAGAAGAGGATGCTCCGGAGAAAAATGATCGAGATGGGCCCGTCGAGCGCGAGCTTGAAGACACGCTTGCCGATGCTGGTTCCGAAAGCCACTTCCTGAGCAGTGATCACGGCCCAGTTGAACGCCGTCATGAAAAGGATCACGAGCAGCGCGACGCCCGGGTTGACGAGGAGCTCTAGGTTCAGGCCTTGTTTCCAGAGCGAGGCAAGAAGCGCGAGGGAGCAGAGCCCGAGGTTGAGCGAGGAATCCAGGATGAATGCAAGGAA
>JAYVOO010000373.1:0-5643 GCA_043757905.1 Oligoflexia bacterium | reverse complement strand
TCCGAAAGCTCCGAGCGAAGAGCCCGTCGGGCCTGCTCATCACTTATTCGGCCGCGACTCGCGTACGTGCCGCGATGCTGCTCTCGGGTTGGTGCGTGGGAGAAGGAGAGCCGACGGCGCTCAAGACGCAGACGACGCTTGCCGCCTCGAGGCTGGACCAGCTGGCGAGACCACTCGCGCGCAATTGGCTTGAGAAACTAGAGCGCTCGAGCGCGAAGCTTCCGTATGGCTTCGCGTCGGGCGAGCGCGCGCTGATAGACACGCTTCGGGCGAACCCTCAGTTCGCTTGAGGCTGGTTCGAATGCGCCCGTCCTTGGTCAACCCGTTCCTTGCAGGCAGGCGTAAGCTCTGTTTCGTGATCCAGTAGGCACTTGGTCCGGCCCTGGCCGAGCTTTTTATCAGCGCAGAATTTCGCGATGTCCCCTACGCAAGGGTTCTCGACCGCGTACGCCGCAAGTGGACCGAGCGCCAGGAGCGTGACCAGCAGCGATACGGACAGTCGAGCTCTCGACATCGGGGGGCCCTCTTTCCCCGACTATCGCTCGAAATCACGTGAGTAGCCAGTCCTTCGTCGAGTCGGATTTGACTTTGTTCGCCGCCCGGGGTTAGAGCGAAGGGATGAACCGGCTCTTTCTTCTCTCTGGATTGTTGATCTCGATCGCCGGCGTGGGCGCGCAGGCAAGCCCGGTCGCCTCGCCCACCCTCAAAGCTGCGCCCGGTGCAGATGATTTTCGCTCAGCCGGCGGCGCCTCGGACATGCTCGGATCAAAAGCACCGCCGCCCGCTCCCACGCCGACCCAGGAGTCGAATCGGATCTCAATTCGTTGCACGAACGAGGAGGGTTACGTGCTCTCCGAAGGCGAAGGCGGATATGACACCTGCCTCGCCAAGCGCCGCGAGAAGCTCGCGCCTGCCGCGACGAAAAAAACCTACTAAGGGGTCTTCGGGAAGACGATCGGGAATAGCCGTCGGCGTTTAGGAAGTTCTACGACGCTCAATTTCGTCCGTCTCGAAGTCATGCTCCTCCTCTTCGGTGCCCGGCATGCCACTATGGATGTGCGGCTGGTGCTCTAACTCTTCTTCGCCGCCCTGCAGCCCCATGGAATGGTCGTCGCCCGACATTTCGGCTGTTTCACGATCAGTGTCAAGAATAGCCCCGTCGGCATACCCTCTCGCACGGGACCTTTCGTGGGCGATTTCATCCCCCCTGAGCGGCCCGCCTTCGCACATATCCAGCTGCTGCTCGATGGAACCTGGAGCTCCGGGTTCGGGTTCTCTGATTGGGACGACTCGCCGATCCAGTCTGTTCGCTTTCATGGAAGACACCTCACCTTTATCCGTGGAAATGGATGCAAACGCAGCTCCAAATGGGGAAGGGGCGCCAGCGTGACAGCTCCAAAAGAACTATGATATGAATACCCATGGGGATGGGAATGCACCCGCAAGGGATGGCGAAAGAAATTTCTCCTTGATAGCGCGCGCGAAGCATCTGCTAGGCATGCATCGGGAAAAAATCTACCGGCGCACGGACCGGACGTTCGCGATACTACTGATCGCGGAGTCCCTGGGTTGCGCCGCTTGGGCGCTCGCGTTTTTTCCGCGCGCAGAGGCGCGAGCCCTGGGTACTCTGGGCGCCCTGATCGTCACGCCTCCCCTGCTCCTCGCTCATTTCCGTTCCGGGCGCGCGACCACCCGGCACGCAGTGGCGGTGGCCCAGATGCTGATGTCGGCGCTCTACATCCATCTGAGCAGCGGTCGGATCGAGACGCATTTCCTCTTCTTCGGATCGCTCGCTTTCCTGGGGTTTTATCGGGACTGGCGTGTGCTGCTTTCGGCCTCAGCCGTCGTCGCCGCTGACAATTACCTGCGCGGCCGTTTTTATCCGCTCTCCATCTACGGCGTTCCACATGCGGAGTCTTGGCGCTGGCTTGAGCATACGGCTTGGGTGCTGTCCGAGGATTTCTTTCTCGTGCTCGCCTGCTTCCAGAATCTCCGCGAGATGCAGGAGATCGCCACCCGGCGGGCGCAACTCGAGAACGTCGCATCCCATCTCGAGGAGGCAATCGCGGCGCGCGACAATTTTCTATCGATCTGCAGCCACGAGCTGAAGACTCCGCTTACCTCGATGAAGCTTCAGGCGCAGATGGGGCAGCGCGCGCTTGCCAATCAGACCGCCCAACCCTTCCGCCTGGACCTCGTGCAGAAGCTCTATCAGGGCACCGAAAAGCAGGTGAACCGCCTTGCCAGCCTCGTCGAAAACATGCTCGACGTCTCGCGAATCGGCACCGGAAAGCTGGACCTGAAGCTAGAGTCCGTGGATTTGAAGGCGCTCGTTGAGGACGTGCTGCAGCGCCACGGCCCGCAGCTTCTGGACGCGGGCTGCAGCGTGACCCTAGAGCTCGAAGAGGGCATCTGGGCGAGGTGCGACCATTTTAGGATCGAACAAGTCGTGATCAATCTCGTCACCAACGCGAGCAAGTACGCGTACGGCCGCCCCGTGCTGATCCGCCTGTCGAGCGATGGCGGCGTCGCTCGCCTCGTAGTAAAAGACGAGGGCATGGGCATCCCGAAGGACCAGCACGAACGAATTTTTCACCGGTTCGAGCGATTGGGCTCCCCGAACGGCGTAAGTGGCCTCGGGCTCGGGCTTTACATCTCCAAGAACATCATTGACCAGCACGAGGGCCGCATCGTGCTGGAGAGCGAGCCCGGAGCGGGCGCGACTTTCAGCGTTGAACTAATGTGCACGGAACCTGCGCCGCCAAAAGCCGGGCCGCCCGGACTTTCCTCGTCGCGCGCGGATGAAGCTTCCACACTCACGCCAGGAAAGCTCGACAGCTCCGCATAAAACTTTCTCTGCTGCTCCTGATCTCGGCGATGCTCAGTATCGTCTCGCTCTTCGCGTTTCGCTGGCTCGAATCCCCCAGCGCGTCGATGCGCGCCGCGCCCCCCGGGCGCAGGACTCGGGTCTGGAGCCAGTCCAATCAGGGGGCGAGATTCACCGTCGAGCTTCCGCTTCTTCGGAAACAGTCCGTGATGCTCGTAAAAACCTTTTTAGGTCAATAAGTTACGCGTGCTAAAAAAACCACATTTCCACTTGCCAACATAACGCACTGCGTTGTATTTAAGAGACCTGTCAAGCTTGGCTGGTCGTTCAAGGGAGAATTCACTTCCACGATCGGGCTGCTCCGGAACTAACCCCCCTATGAAAAAGTTCATCACCCTCTCCAGCATTCTCACCCTCTCTGCGGTCATGATGGCAGCGAACCTCGCGCGCGCCGAGGAATCCACTGCACCGGTTTCTGTCGAAAACTACCAGGCCGACGAGACCTCTTTGGACTCTCTCCCTGTTCCTCGCGATGCCAACGGCCAGGAGCTTGTCGACCCGACCGTCGACCAAATTGAGCAATACTTGCAGCAGAAAAACTCTGCCACCTCGCAGGACGACCTCGGCGAGGAGTCGAGCGACTTCCGTATCAAGGATTTCGATCCTGCAACCGCCAAGGACAAGATCATCATCAAGATCCACAAGAGCTCGACCTCGAAGATTGCCGAGTACCTGGAGGTCTTTGTCCAGAACTCGACCGACGGCAGCGACCTCACGCCTCAGAAGCTTTTCGACCACGGCAAGTCCAGCACCGCGTTGGTTTCAACCGCCGGCACGTACAACGGCCACGTCTACACGACGCCAGTCGGAAATTTCGGAATCGACTCCATGGAGACCATGCACCACTCGTCGCTGTACAACAACGCGCCGATGCCCTGGAGCATGTTTTTCAACGGCGGCATCGCGATTCACGGCGCAACTCCTGATGAGTTCAAGAAGCTCGGCCAGAAGGCTTCCCACGGCTGCACGCGCATCCACCCCGACAACGGCCACATCCTCTTCGACTTCGTGAAGTCCAAGGGTGGCAAGTCGTCCGTCGTAGTCCAGGTCCTCGACAAATAATTATCCTTCGCTGAAATCGACGCCCCGGCACCCTCCTGCGAGAGTGCCGGGGTTTCGCACGTAAAGAGGGTGCACGAAAGATGATTCGACGACTGGCTCTTAGCAGACTCTTCGCCTGGACCGCTCTTGCCGCCGGCACACTTTCGCTTGGCGCCGAGAGTACGGCACGTGCCGATGGACTTTGGGACGATCCGAACGGGGTCTTCGACCAGCTCTCTGCATACGTCTATGGCCGGCCGAACGACATAATCGATCCGAGCTTCGAGAGTGGTCTGACGGACCTGATGAATGAGCCTGGGATCGACTCCGCGTTCTCCGCCGCCAAGCTCAATGAGCTGAGGCCCAAAAAAAAAGTCAAAGGCAAGAAAGTCGGCACTCTAAAATACCAGCACTTCTACAAGGGCATCGAGGTCCTGGGCTCCGAGGCGTTCGTCCATTTCGGGCGGGGGACGAAAGCCAAGAAACAGATCCGCGCGATGCTCGCCAAGTTCGACCTCGACATAAGGCCCACAGTATCCGAGCAAGAGGCCGTCTCCCTTGCACGGTCTTACGGCCGAGGTCAGCGCGTGGGCATCAAGCCAAAGCTCAAGATCCTCCCTAATCAAAAGCAGGGTTCTGCACAGCTGATTTACGTCGTGCAGGTGGACGGCGTCTCGAGCGGCCTCGACGACGAAAGCGTCGAAGTTCTACTGAACGCCCATACCGGCGCGCATCTCGCGACTCTTCCCAAGCAGATGAGCGTCTCACAAGCTAAGGTCAGCGTTCACACGGCGCGGGACCAGGGAGTCCAGATCACGCGGGTCTATAACGATGACCACGTCCTCACGGGGTGCAAGATCCTGAGCTTCACGGACGGCACGAAGGGGCAACTGGACGCACCAGGTTGCCGCGCACTCGTGAAGTCCAGCTGCCAAGCCCTGGGCGAAACGGGCCGGCCTCTCGCGCTCAACCCTGCAAGCTGCACCACAATCGGGCTTGCGACCACCGACGAGTCCGCGCTTCGGGCTACGGCCAACGCGCACATCATCCTCAATTACTATCAAGACGTGCACCAGCGAAACAGCTTTGATGACCAGGGCTCGCCCCTAGTGAGCATCGTGCACGCCGGCGGGGCGCTGGCGAACGCGTCTTGGTACCTGAAAGGCCAGTTCATTGCTTACGGCGAGGGCGACGGCGTCACGACCGGCGACTTCACGCGCGCGCTCGACGTCGCGGCCCATGAGTTCACCCACGCCATCACCGACAACGAAGTGCATATGATGTCGATCGGCGAGACGGGCGCGCTGAACGAGGCGTATTCGGATTTCTTCGGAAAGATGGTCGAGAACTCAGGCAGCTGGATCATGGGCGAGAAGCTCGCGCTCAAAATCGGCACCCCCGGGATCCGCGATCTGGCGCGCCCCGGAAGCATCCGCGGCGATTTCTTCGATTCCGCGGGCGAAATCCGCCATGTCCCCTATCCAACCCGTGTTGCCGACATGGCGCCGATCGTGAGTCCCTGCACGGACCGCAACGACTACTGCGGCATCCATTACAACACGACCGTCCCCGGGCACGCCGCCCAGCAAATCTTCGAGGCGCTTGGCCAGCAGAAGGCCCAGCAGCTTTACTACCTGACTCTGACCCAGTTTCTCACGGAGACAACCGACTTCCAAAGCTCCTCCAACGCGACGCTGCTCGCGTGCGAGAAGATC
>JAYVOO010000372.1:0-5657 GCA_043757905.1 Oligoflexia bacterium | reverse complement strand
TCTCGAGGCCGTTGCGCGCGAAGGCAAGCCGCTCCTCATCGTCGCGGAAGACGTCGAGGGTGGTTTCAGCCGTCTTGGATTCTTCGACGGTGATGACGCCTTCCTTGCCGACCTTTTCCATCGCTTCAGCGATGATCTTGCCGATCGTAGGATCGTTGTTGGCCGAGATGGTGCCGACCTGAGCGACTTCCTTCTGGTCCTTGATAGGCTTCGAGATGCGCTTCAGCTCTTCGATGACCGCGGTCACGGCGATGTCGATGCCGCGCTTGAGTTCCATCGGGTTATGGCCGGCGGCCACGATCTTCGCGCCTTCGCGATAAATCGCCTGTGCGAGAACGGTGGCGGTCGTTGTGCCGTCGCCGGCATCGTCGTTGGTCTTCGAAGCAACTTCGCGGACCATCTGGGCGCCCATGTTCTCGAACTTGTCGGAAAGCTCGATTTCCTTGGCGACCGTCACACCGTCTTTGGTGATGTTCGGAGCGCCGAAAGAACGTTCGATCACGACGTTGCGGCCCTTGGGGCCGAGGGTGACCTTGACTGCATCAGCAAGAACATTGACGCCGGCTAGAATGGCAGAGCGGGCATGTTCGGAAAAACGAAGTTCCTTAGCGGACATAAATAACTACTCCTTGTGAAAGTAGCCGCGTGGGACCAATCCCGCGCGGCAGCTTGGAAATTTTAATTTGGACATGACCAGGCAGGCTCTCAAAGCCTGCCGAGATTCTAACGATTAAGCGTTGAGAACGCCGAGGATGTCTTCTTCGCGCATCATCAGGAAATCGTCGCCGTCGATCTTGATCTCGGTGCCGGCGTACTTGCCGAAGAGGACGCGATCGCCCTTCTTAACGTCGAGGGGGCGCAGCTTGCCTTCTTCATTCACGCGGCCCTGGCCAACGGCGATGATCTCGCCCTGGATCGGCTTTTCCTTCGCGGTGTCCGGGATGATGATTCCTCCCTTGGACTTTTCTTCTTCATTGAAGCGCTTCACCAACACGCGATCGTGTAACGGACGTACCTGGGTAGACATAAGTTCAACCTCCTAATTAATCTGAAAGTTCAGTACTGGCCAAGGTCTGACCCCGGCCAGATGAGTTGTTTTTGTCGTCATGACCCGAGCGACGCTCTGGTCATGCAACCACAAACAAACCCCTAAGAAGCATTTGCTTCTGTGCGTATATTGGTCACGGTATAGAACTTGTCAACGTGAGAACCTGAGATAGTAGTGGACTGATAAAGTCTATTTCGTCCGTTTTCTTGCGAAGAAGGCTTTCAGGACCTCACCACACCGGGGATCGGGTGCTAGGCTGATCTGGAATCGGTGGTTAGTTCTGGGGTCTTCATGGACGTTGTAACCGAGGCTCAGCGCTCCGCCCTTAGGGTCGGCCGCCCCGTAGTAAGCCTCAGAGATCCGCGCTTGCTGGCAGGCGCTCAAGCACATTGGACAAGGCTCGAGGGTAACCACGAGGATGCAGTCGATCAGCCGCCAAGAACCTAGGGTCTTAGCCGCGTCCTGGAGCGCAAGGATTTCGGCATGGGCGATCGGATTCTGGTCCCGTTCGCGCAGATTATAGCCCCGGCCGACGACCTTGCCTTCGTGGACGACGACTGCTCCAACCGGCACCTCATCGAGTTCGGCCGCACGCCGGGCGAGCGCGAGCGCTTCGTCCATCCAATTTGCGATGGTCGGGCTTGACGCTTGAGGCAGTGGGGGCTTAAATTCCGTCATATGCTGAGAGCTCTTGTATTGATCAGCCTGCTTTGCGCCTTTCTCGCGTCCACTTGCTGGGCGGCCGCCGGCACCTATACCACACCAGAGGTCGCGCCGGAGCTGAAACCCGAGGCGCGCGCATTGAAACGCAAGGCGACGGACGCGCGAAACAACCTGAAGGCCAAGCTCCCGGCGGGCAAAGTCGCGGCCCCGCGCGAGATGAAAGCCAAAACGACGATGCCGAAGGCGGTCGTGCTCAAACCCGCGCCCACGGCTCTGACCACGGGCTTCGATCTCATCAAGCTGAACAATCAGCTCCTCGTGCGATTCCATCCGGGAACTCCCGGTGAGCAATTCGCGTCCGAGCGACCCTTTCTAATCCAGCTAAGCGCCTCGCCACCCGTCGAGATCTCGCCCCAGCTGGTCACTGAGGCAACGTGGCCCCAGGGCATGAATCAGATGCCACTCACAGTGAAGAGCGCGAAAGTCGGCAAGGCGAATCTCGTTCAAGGCGTGGCAGCTTTCTGGGCCTGCAAGGCGGTAAAGCCGGGCGAGAAGGAGTCCTGTCGGAAGCTGAAGGCGGAGTTCCAGCTAAGCTTCATGCCGTAAAGATCGCTCTTGTTCCTAGAGTGCTTTCTTCTTTTTAGCGGCCGAGGTCGCGGGGTGGATCACGCTGGTCTCAATTTTTTCAAGCTGCTTCATGAATTCGTCCTGGTTCAAAAGGTAGCGCGATCGGCGGTAGAAAGCCGAGATCTTGCGGAGCCTGCGGTAGATCTGCTTGAGCGTGCGGCGCTCGTGGCGCGTGAGGCTATGGAACTTGACGCCCGCGCCGCGCGGATGGGTGACTGTGCTTTGCGTGCGCCAGACGACGGTGCCCGAGCAGTGAACTTTCTCGCCGAAGACGGTGAATTGCAGTTCGATGTCTTCATGCTCTTTGATGTCCGTGCGGAGCTTGATGAAGCAACCGCCCATTGACAGATCGAGGATCTGGCCTTCGATCGGGGTCGAACCGGTCCGGCTGAAAATCGCGGGCACCGAGAGCTTGTAGCGAGGATCGCTTTCCCACCAGCGGATTTTCGGGAAGAAGTAGGGGACGCGCACCTCGCGCGCCAGGCGATAGATGAGGCCTGCGAGCATGAGAATGGAGAATGCGAAAGCGACGCCTTTATGGTGGCTCTCGCTGTAGTCGTTTAAGAAGATCGCGTTCTGGTAAGCGATCATGATGTTGGCGCCGACGAAGAGATACCAGGCCCAGCGCTTCATCTCCCAGAGCCCGTAACCCGCCGCCACGGCGACGAGCGAGACGAGGTAGTACCAGGGCGATAGCAGGATGCGGCCGATCCGGTTGCCCGGGATGTCGAAGAGAATCGCGGTGCCGACAATGTAGACGATGGGAAATCCCATGTACGCCAACGCGACAGCTTTGAGGAAGCGGGTTGTATAGTTTTTCACGACAAGCCTGAATCCAGTTTCTCACGCTTCGCCAACTTTCGGTAGCGTGCCGGATCAGGAAACTCTGGAAGAAAATTGACGGAGGCGCGCTTTCAGCTCCTCGATCCCTTCGCTTGCGCGCGCCAAGGAAGTGCCGCCTGGTGCGGTTCGCTTTTCCACAGCCGCTTTAGGCGTAAGTCGCGAGATAAATTCATGTGATAGCGAGGGCGCGACTTTCTTCCACTCGGACTCCGGAAGCTTCTCGACCTGGCACCCGACCGCTTCGGCGCGTTCGACGAGGGAGGCCACCTGGGCGTACGCTTCACGAAAAGGCAGGCCAGAGCGCGTCAACTCGTCCGCAATCTCGGTAGCGAGAATATGACCCTTGGCGAGCAGTTCTTCCCCGCGCTTGGCGTCAGGCTCAAGTCCCATGATGAAATCCGGGAAGATCGACAGGCACTGGTTCACCTCGTCGAGCGCGCGCATGTAAACGGACTTCAGTTCGTGCAGATCGCTTCCGTAGCTGGTGGGCACAGCCTTCATGAGCGCATGGCCGTTGGTCGCGGCCGCGATGATATGTGAAGACTTCCCGCGCGCGAGCTCGGGCACGTCCGGGTTGCGCTTGTTCGGCATGATCGAGCTACCAGTGGACCAGGCCTTCGGAAGCTTGATGAGCCCGATCGAGGTGGAAGACCAGAGGATGCAATCTTCGCTCAAACGGCTCAAATGCACCGCGAAAGAGGCGAAGGCGTCCAGGGCTTCGAGAATGAAGTCCCGGTCTCCGACAGCGTCATAGGAATTCAGGCAGGGCTGGGTGAATCCGAGCTTGCGGGCGAGCTCCTCGAAGTCCATCGAAAGCGTCGTGCCCGAAAGCGCGGCTGCTCCGAGAGGCATTGTTTCGATGGCGCGCTCGCGGGCGACCGACATGCGGTGCAGGTCGCGGTAGAAGGCCCAGGCGTGAGCGGCGAGCGCGTGCCCGTGACGGATCGGCTGGCCATGTTGGACGTGGGTGAGTCCGGGGACGAGTACGTCGATATCTTTCGTCGCGCGGTCAAGCAAGCTCTCAACAAGGCGGGAGAGCTGGGTAGTCGTCGCGCCAAGCGTGTCATGCACGTAGAGCCTGAGCGTCGTTGCGATCAGATCGTTCCGCGAGCGGCCCGTATGCATCTTCTTCCCAAGCGTTCCGGCCTTCTCGGTCACGAATCGCTCGAGGTTCATGTGGATGTCCTCGTCCTGGACCTCCCATGCGAAATCACCGGCTTCCATATGCGTGAGGGCCTCGCTTAAAGCGGCATGGATCTGCGCCACGTCGGCTGTCGTGAGAACGCCGATCTTTCCGAGCGCCTCGCTCCACGCTTTTTGGACGCGGATCTCCTGGGCGGCGAGCCGGCAGTCGACGTCGATGCCTTGCGTGAATTCGAAGAGCGCGCTTGCGCGGCCCGAGTTACGGCGCGAGGTGAGGATTCCCATCACTCAGGACCTTGGCAGAGCCCCGGTTTCAGGCTGCGGTTGTTGCGCTTGTCGCGCATGCCCGCCCGCCACTGGGAGAAGCTGACGGTCTTCGAATAACCGTCGGCGTATTTATGCAGGTTATGCTCGTCGCTCTCAAACGAAACCATCTTCTCGTCGTAGAGCGCGTAAGGCGATTTGCGAGTCACGACGCGGGCCTGGCCCGCTTCGAGCTTGAGCGTGATCGTCCCATTCAAGGTCTCCGAAGCCTTCTCGAAAAACGCCTCGCAGGCGGCACGCGCTTCCGAGTGCCAGAGGCCGTCATAGATGAGCTCGCCGTACTGCTGGCCCACCATGCGTGCGACGTTCATCAGCGGCCGGTCCCAGCAGAGGTGCTTGAGATTGCGGCAGGAGAGATGAAGAAGGGTGCCACCCGGGGTCTCATAGACGCCGCGGCTCTTCAAGCCGTTCGCGCGCTCCTCGACCAAGTCCTCGACGCCGACACCGGCGGCGCCAGCGACTTCATTGAGCTGCGAGAGGAGTGCCGCGGGCGCGAGCGCCTTGCCGTTCACCGCGACGGGAAGCCCGAGCTTGTATTCAATGGCGACCGTGTAGGCTTCGGTCGAGTGCCGGCCGGGAGGCTTCACCCATTCGTAGATCTGCTCGGGGTTGTATTCCTTTTCAGGACTTTCAAGGATCCCGCCCTCGCAGGAGCGGTGGAAGAGATTGACGTCGACACTGTAGAGCTTCTCGGTCGACGCGAGATCGAAGCCCTTCGTCGCGAGATATTTAAGGAGGTCTTGGCGGCCGGTGAAGCTCCAGGTCTTCCAAGGCGCGATCACTTTCACTTCGGGAATCAGATAGGCCCAGGACTTCTCGAAGCGGAGCTGGTCATTGCCCTTGCCGGTGGCGCCGTGGGCGATGTGGGTCGCGCCGAACTTCTTTGCGAAATACGCCATGCGCTCCGCGATGAGCGGGCGGCCGAGCGCGGTGCCGAGTAGGTAGTCGTCTTGGTAAGTGGCACCCGCACGGACGGCGGCGTAAGCGAAGTCTTGGGCGAAGGTGTCCT
>JAYVOO010000371.1:0-5681 GCA_043757905.1 Oligoflexia bacterium | reverse complement strand
CGGCCCCGGCACGAACGGCAGCCAGTTTTTCATCACCCTCGTTCCAACTCCTTGGCTCGACGGTAAACACTCTGTATTCGGCAAGATCGTAAAGGGGCAGGACGTTCTAACGACCCTTGGGAATGTTCCGACGGGCTCCGGCGACCGCCCAAAAGACGAAGTCGGCATTAAGAAAGTGCGCATCGTCCGCGAGTCCTAAGGATTTCACGGTGCGGCGGGCGTTTAAGCTGATCGTCTAGAACTCTAGGCGTTGCACTTGGATGCTCGCAACACTCCATGTGAACTCGCGCAGATAGGCTAGCCCATTGATTTCGATTGCGGGAGTCGTGCTCCATGGTAGGAACGTCCCAGATGCTGACCACCGGCAAAAAAATTCTGGTAGTCGATGACGAAGCGGACATCTGCGATGCCCTGCAGATGGCTTTGAAGTTTCACGGCTTCACGGTCGAGACGGTAAAGAGCGGGGAGGAGGCGGTCGAAGCCGTCCGCAAAGGCGTGTTCGACCTAGTGGTCTGTGACTACCGCATGCCGGGGATGAATGGCATCGAGACTCTGAGCGCGATCAAGAGCGTCAGCCCGAACCTCAAGATCGTGATGACTTCGGGATTCCTCTCGAACCGCAATCGCCAGACCTGCCTGAACTCGGGCGCCTTTGAGTTGATCAACAAGCCGTTCACCTTGGACGAACTTTATGATGTCATCGGCCGCGCGACTTCCTCCGTCGCCTGATCAAAGCTTAAAAATTAAAAAGGCCGGGAGACAGTTAAGTCTCCCGGCCTCATTGATTTAACTCGATCTGAATCGACTGATCAGAACGCCTTGGCCGTCAGGATGGCCTGGATGGACGTGGAGTTCAGGGTCAGGTTCGAAGGATAAAGGTTCAGGATCGGGTTGAACGAGATGCTTGGGGTGATATCCCAATTGATGCCTGGCTCGATATCCCAAGGAGCGACCTGGGTCATCCCGGAGATGAAGCCCGTTCCGCCGTACCGGCGGGTGTCGATCGCGTCCACCCAGAGGGTGGCAGCGAGGGTCTCGGTCATCTGGTAGTTGGCGTTCGGAGCTACCACGATGCGGTACGTACGGGCGTTGTCGGCCGTATCTGGGCCTGGCACGTAGCCACGCACGTAGCTGTAAAGGCCGAGCGTGAAGCGTGAGGCTGGAAGATCGTACGTTGCGTTTCCGATCAGGGAGACTGCACCGAGCTGGTGATTCTTCTTGGCATATTCGCCGGTGCCGGTCGTGAGAGCGGGAATCGCATTCGCATTGACCTTGAGCTTGAAGCCGCCGGTGTTGATCACGTTGGCGCGCGAAAGCACGAAGATTGGGTCGAGCATGTCGATGCTCTGGGTGTTGTCCGTCTTCTGGCCTTCTTCGTCACCATGGCCGCGCATGTAGTAAAAGGAGTGAATGCCGACGTAGAAGTTGGTGTCTTTGTTCAGACGTGCTCCGACGTTTACGAGGTTCTCGATGCGCTGGACCGAGCTGTAGTCGGTCGTGCCGTCGTAGTTAGGCTGGAAGCTATTGCCTGGATCGTTGATGGCTCCGCCGGTGTAATAACCGTAGTAGTTCAAGATCGCTTTTTCTTTGAATTGATCGAATGCCGACGGGCTGGCCGTCGCAGTGCTCTGGGCGGATGCCGTAGCGGAAGCGGCGGTTGCGGTGTCGGCCATGGCCACTCCGGACTGAAGAGCGACGACAGCCAAGGCGGCTGCGATGGTCTTCATCCCGTTGATCTTTGAATAATTGCTGTTCTTCATACTACCCCCTGAAAACTCGAATTTTAGTTACCCCTGATCACCTGGCCCCAGTGGTTCAGTCGATCAATCTTGCTGCAGCGAATAGCAAAGGCCTTGCCAGACGTTAACAGCCCGTCGAGTGTAAACTATTCAGTCAAGTTAATGCCAGGGAATCTCTACAGAATTCATCCGCAAAGGATGCAGTTGCGGACCGCTCCCGAGACCAGCTGCGCAGGCTGAATAGGGGGCAGTGTGACACCTTGAGGACGGTGTGGGGCTGGAATAATGGCCCCGGTGGCCAGGCGCGTGGACTGCCTAGACTTTAGACGGATGTCAGGGGCTGTGTTCGGGATGACACAGTGGACTAGTTTTTTTGAAAAGTAGAAACTCACTAGATATCATGCGGTTAATGGCCCTGTGTCAGGTGGTACCCATGTGGCACCACCGTTGCAAACTAGAGTTCTGTAGTTGAAGAGGCCTAACGGTTCAGGCCCTTATCGTTGTGTTGTAAACAGTTGAAGCAGAGTGGATGAGGAGAAATTGTATGAAGAAGAAGCTCGTATTGATGTTGACCCTTGGCTTGTCGATGGTTCCAAGTGTTTTGTTCGCGGCATATGGCGGTGCGACCGGTGAAGGTGGTGGACGGCTCGGAGCCATCTGCCAGGGCACCACGTCCACCTATGCTCAGAAGGATAACGGTTCCCAGGATCTCAGCTCGACCATCCGTCCTCTCCAGGACAATGGCGGCGTGACCTCCGCCATGGATACCGGTTCGGCAAAGGGTGGCTACGTACACTAAGACCTGAAGTCTTAGTCGCGGCCGTAGGACGTATTCAGATCACGGATGAGAGTCTTGAGTTTTTGTCGCTCGGAAGAGGGGATTTCGGTCCCATCTTCCGGGCGCAACTCATTTTCGATGGGGCGAGGCTTGCTGGATTTCGCGCCCCTTTTGGCGTCTCCCACCAGGCTCCTGGTCCATCCACGCACGGAAGGCGGGATCGAGGGCAGCTCCAGCGACTCCGCCTTGGACATCTGGGTTTTCACTTGGTCCGAAACGGTCTTGCCGCCCCATTTGAAATAATTTCCAAGCACCAGGACCAGCGTTGTGAAAAGTGAGAGCTTGATCAGCCAGCCGATGGCTTTAAACACTTCTCACCTCGGCCTGATCGCCGTCTCGCGGCGCTGCGACGACCCAAGCGGCGACGGTCACTGCCTGGTCATTGAGATGGTGAAGATAGGTGCGGCTCTCGAGGCGGCTCGGGCCGGTTAGGAGCTTGCGGAGCGCAGCCGAGCTCAGATAGTTCGGAGCCGAGATCATCACGTCGAGCTGTTCGTCGCGCGCGAGGCGGGTGGCGACCTGCGAAGCGATGATATTGCCCATTTCGGCGTAAAGCGAGACGTCCGCGCCACCCGGCACATTGAGGATCAGAACACCGCTCACGTCGCCGCGGAAGCTGTAACCGATAGCGGGAACTTGGTCCTCGGACGCAGCGGGAAAGAGCTCGGGGCGGGGAGCGGCGAGCGCGGCTTCCTGCAGCTTCACAGAGCCCAGGTGATAGAACTCGAACTCCCGCGGGAGCGCCGAGAGAAGCTTGGTGACCATCTGTTCGACCGGATTCTGATCCATGTGAAAGTTCTCCTTCCTGGCTCGGCTTACGGGGATTTATTCTGATTGCTGCCTCGGCCGACGAGCTGGGTGTCGTCGATCAATGCGCGCTCGATGGTCTTTAGCACATCCGCGGCGCTGAAGGGCTTGAGCAGGTAGTCTTTGGCGCCGACGTTCACGGCTTCCATGACCAGGCTCTCGGCGCCCATCGCTGAGATGATGACGATGCGGGCATCTTTGTCCATCTTGAGGATCGCGCGCGTGGCTTCCAGGCCGCTCATGCGTGGCATAACGACGTCCATGGTGACCAGGTCGGGACGAAGTTGCTGATAGAGGCTGATGGCCTCGTGGCCGTCCGAGGCCTCACCGACCACTTCGTAGTGGGCTGCGGTGAGGATCTCGCTCAGAGTTTTTCTTACGAAAGGGACGTCGTCGACGATGAGGACCTTCTTGGCCATTGGATCATGCTAGGCGCACCCGAGCGCGTCGTCAAGGTGCGCGGTGCGCGACTTATCGGAGCGTCAAGATTCCATCTGCTCGACGAGGACGCTCTCGATATGGCGTTCAGTCGCCTTTCGGATCGTGAACTTAAGCGAGCAGGTGGGAGTGTTGAAAAAGAGCTCGTCGCGGGCCTCAGGGATGCGGCCGAACTGCTGGAGGAGGAACCCGCTCAGTGTCTCATATTCGCCTTCCGGCAGCTCGAGTTTGAGTTGTTCGTTGATGGCCTGGATCTCCATCCGGGCCTGGACGATCCAGCTCTTCTCGGAGATCTCCTTATATGAGGTGGCTTCCACGTCGTACTCGTCGCTGATCTCGCCGACGATCTCCTCGATGATATCCTCGAAGGTGAGTACTCCGATCGCCCCGCCGTGCTCGTCGACGACGACGACCATCTGGTTGTCCTGCCGGCGCATCTCAAGCATCACGTCTTCAAGAGACTGGGTTTCGGCCACGTAATGGGCGGCTGAGATGAAATGCTCGATCGTCTGCTCGAGGTTTACAGCCGAGACCAGATCCGAGGTCTCGAGTACGCCGACGATATTGTCGATGCGCTCGGAATACACGGGCATACGGGAATGGCGGTGGCGCTCGAAACTCTCGAAAGCCTCGCGGACCGTTGCCGTGTTCTCGATCGCCTCGACCTTGACGAGCGCGATCAGCGAATGTTTGGCCTCGGTGTCCTTGAAGTCGAAGATGCGTTTGATCATCCGGCGCTGGCTCGACTTGATCTCCGTCTCCTTGCGGGAGTAGCTGAGCAGCGCCTCGAGCGAGTCGCGCGTCGTGCGCTTCTTGCCAGTGACGAGCTCCTCGACCGGGCCGATCATGCGCGAGAGGCGTGTCGTGTAGGACGAAAGCAGGCGAGTCGCCGGATAGAAGGCCCAGTAGGCGGCCGTGACCGCGTAGGCGACGAGGGGTGCGAGCCGGATCGCGTGGCGCTGGTAGATGGTTTTCGGGATCAGTTCGCCCAGGATCACGACGAGCGGTGAGGTGAGCAGGATGGCCGCGAGGGCCGAGTGCGGGTGGTGATTGCCAATGAAAAAGAGCGAGATCAGCGATGAGGCGCTGATCACGCAGAGACTGGTCACGAACAAAGTGGTGGAAAGGACGCGCTCGGGGTGGTTTGCGAGATCCAGCGCGAGCTTGCCGCCGCGGGAGAAGCGCGCGAGGCGCTTGAGCACGAGCTTGTCAGCCGAGAGCAGCGCGATCTCAGCGCCCGAGAATAGCCCCTCGAGGAGCAGCAGCGGGGGGATCAGCATGGAGAGGAGCTCGAGCGAGAGGTTCATGTGAGATCGTCCTCGCCGGCGCTTTCGCCTTCGTTCTCTTCCGGCAGCACGTCCTCAAGCAGTGAGTCAAGCACGTCGCTCATCGTGACGATGCCGGTGGGCTCGGCTCCGGCGGCCGATTCCTTCACGATCGCGATATGGGTTTTCTGCTGCTTGAACTTGCGGAACAGCGAGTTGAGACGCAGGGTGGGGCTGACGAAGAGGGGCTTGCGCATGATGGAGCTCACCGTCTGCGACATCATCTCAGGCTCGAGCTTGGCCTTGAGAAGATCCTTGGTATAAAGTACGCCGACGATCTGCTTGCGGTTCGTGCTGGAAATCGGCACGCGCGAGTACTTCTGGCCGCGCACCATCTGCATCGCAGTCTTGAGCGTCGTGTGCTCGGTCAGCCTCAGTACCTGCGAGATGGGGGTGGCGATTTCGGAAACGGTCGAGTCGTCGAGATCGAAGACGTTCTTGATCAGCTCGACTTCGCTGTGGTGAACCGCGCCCTCTTTTTGGCCCTCCTCGAGCATCATCAAAAATTCAGATTCCTTGAGGATCTTGGTGGTA
>JAYVOO010000370.1:0-1564 GCA_043757905.1 Oligoflexia bacterium | reverse complement strand
TCGTCACCAGGCCGCAAGAGGTGGTCGCGGCGAGCTGCCGGATGTACGCGCGGCTGCCAATCAGGCGCTCGCGGCTGTTGGTGCCCCGGAAAATCTCGTCGATTAGATAAAGCGCCGGGCGCTCCGCGCCCACGAGATCGAGCACGCCGCGGAGCTGTCTCACTTCAGCGTAGAAAGAGGAGAACCCGTCTTCCAGCGAATCCGTGAGCCTGAGCGAGGTGCCGAGGTTCAAGTTCCGGTACTGGACGCTCGCAGCCGGCACGCGTGAGCCCGCTTTGGCCAGGAGGAGCGTCAGGCCGATCGTCCGAAGAAACGTGCTTTTCCCGGACATGTTGCTGCCCGTGATCAGCCAGCAGCGCTCAGCGGGCACGAGCCGAATGTCGTTAGCGACGGCCCTGCCTGGCTCAATCAACGGATGCTTGAGTGCGGCGCCGTCTAGATAGAACGAAGAGTCCTCTCCCACGATTTCCGCATCGCAATAACCGGGATTCGCCGCATGGAACTCCGCGAACGAGACGGCCACTTCGGCTTCGGCCATTGCCTCGAGCCACTCCGGCAGCAGCGTCGCGAGCTCTAGGCGCGCGCGCTCGAGCTTGAGCGTCCAGAGCGCGTTCCAAGGCAGCGGCAGGTGGCAGAGCAGGGAAGCGACGAAGTTCTGGCGGACTCCGAGCGCGCCGACGATCCATTCGAGCCTTCGAATCCTGGCGGACGGGCCGCGTTCGGAGGAGAACGGCGTGAGTAGAGTTTTCAATGCCGGGCTTCGGGCGCCGCTCAACCGCTCGAGCGGCCGCGCGACGGACCGAAGCTTGCCCAGCGTAAAGGCGAGCGCGGTCGCGTGCTCGTACGCTTCTTTCGTCATGAGTTTCCTGCCAACCCAAGGCCCGAGCGCGAGAACGGCGAGGGCGGGCACAAGGAAGTATGGACGTCCGCCGAAGATCACGAACGCGATAAACGAGAAGACCGCTGCGGACTGCACGGCGAGCTGCACGAGGAACGCTCTCGACGCGCCGGGGAGGGCGAGTTCCTCCGCAAGCAGGACCCGCAGGCGGTCGGCGTCGATCGAGCCTGGGTGGAGCTTGCTCGCGACTAGGAAACTTCGTCGAAGCACGCGGCGCCCGCTCCACTCGGCAATCAAAAGCTGGCGCCGCGCGATTTCCTCGTCAGATAGGTCGTTACTGTTGAAACGGTCCAGGAGTCTGAGAAATCCCGCGCTCGAGGCGGTCTGGTTGACGAGTCGTACGAGCGAATGGCCGCGCACGAGATCGAGATCCGCGAAATAGGACGGCAGCCCTTCGGGTAGGGCGACCGCGGGGAGCTCCGGAACGCCCGTCCAATCGAGCCTTGAAACCGACTCGATCGCGGCGCCATGGGCGAGGCGGATCCGAATGCGCGCCAGCGTCTCGGCCACGCGGGTATGGTGGTAGGCCAAGAAAGCGAAGAAAGCGCCAAGCGCACCCGAGGCGCCGTATGCAAAGAACTTCAGCGATGGGGTCAGCGCACCGACCGTCACAAAACCGAACGCGAGAAAGAACACCGCAAAGCGCGCGTTCGAAAAGCGCGAGCT
>JAYVOO010000369.1:0-1569 GCA_043757905.1 Oligoflexia bacterium | reverse complement strand
TTTCTGCTCAGTCTTGGAATGAGTCGTGAGCTCTTTGGCGAACTGCGCGAAGAGCTTGCCACGCGTTTTGGACTTCTCAGTGGTTTTCTCGATGCGCTCCATCAGGGACGCGACCTTTCTGTGGTCCTTCTTGAGTACTTGGAAAATAGTCATTTTGAATGTCTCCGTTCAATGGTTTCGTGCCCGTATTAAGCAATCCGCGGGCCAGCGGCCGACCGCTACTCGGAGCCAATTCGTGGTAGGCTGGTAAAAGTGAAAGTCCATAATCACCTGTCGACTCTTGTAGAATGCATGACCCGCTGGGATCGCCCGCCAAGGTTGCACGATTTTATCGAGAGCTATTATAAATCCATGGCGGGAGTGGCCGAACCTGCTTTCGGGGACGGCTCAGGGCTTCACGAGATGATCGCTGACCTCGATTGGCCGGTGTACCGTCAGGGAGTGCTCGCGCTCGATCCGGCAAGAGAGGAAGCTCGACTTCGTAGGAACATCGAGAAGGTCGAAGCGCTTTTCGGATTCGAGTTGCAAGGCGAGGCCGTACTCTTTGGCGCATTCACAGCGATGGACGGTTACGCGCGTTTCGACCGCGGCACCCATCGGGTTTTCATGGGGGTGGATGAAGGGCATGGGCGGGGCGAGTACCTCGACATCCTCGAGACCCATGAGCTGACTCATGTCGCCCGCGAGTCGCGCCCCTCCATTTGGTCGGGCTGGGGTCTGGACGTCGGTATGTCCCACGATAGCTTCGTCGAGGATCAGCCCGTGATCGAGCACCTCTTCGGAGAGGGCTTCAGCTGCGCGGTCTCCGAGATTCTCGTACCGAGCGAGGATCGCTGGCACTATGCTTATCAGGTTCGAGAGGATCTCGAGCGGATCCTCGCGCACGGGGATGCGGTCGATCGCGTCGTGCATGCGGAACTGCGCGCCGGGAGCGGATCGGACTGGGGACGGCTCTACAGTCCCTCAAGCTATCGCCCCAAGCTTCCGGTTTTCACCCACTATGTGTGGGCCTGGCAGTGGGCGAAGAAACTGATCCGGGAAGCTGGACAAGGCGATCCCAAACGGATTCTCGAAGTTTGCTCCAGGGATTGGCAGGAACACGCGCTCGCTTTCCGACTTTCCGAAGTTTCTTAATTCCCGAAGAGCGCGTTGATCCAACCCGCGCGCTTGGGGTCGCGAGCGAGTAAGCGGATCTTCTGCTTGCAGGAGTACGGGCAACCAGCGACCGTGATTTTCTTCGCGCCCAGGCGCCTGACCCAATAGTCAGGCAAGTAAGCGAGCGCCTGACCCGTCGCTACGAGCTCCCCCAGGAGCTCTAGACTTGAAGTCACGTACTTCACGCGTCTCGGGAACTGATCGTCGCGCCAGCCGTCGCTGGACTGACGAATGCCAACTTGGCCGAGGAAGGCGTGGCTCGGGCTGACGAAGGCATGCTCGAGCAATTCCTCAATCGGCACGGGCTTGGGCGAGCCCGCGCGTTTGAAAAGCGGGTGGCCCGGGCCCGCGCAGGTCTCGAACGCGGTCGAGCCCATGCTCCGGCCCGTGAGCCCGGCCGGCGGCTCGCGCGTG
>JAYVOO010000368.1:0-1570 GCA_043757905.1 Oligoflexia bacterium | reverse complement strand
ACACTGCAACGCGCGAACAAGGGCCGTCCTCCGATCTGGTTCCTGGGTCAGAATGGCGCGTACCGTTCCCACTACCGCGCGCTCCGAGAAGACTACTCGTATCGTGAAATCTGCCAGACTCCCGAAGTCTCAGCTGAAGCCGCGTTAAGCCCGACCCGCGACTTGCAGGTGGATGCCGCGGTCCTGCAGACGGATCCCTGCCTTCCACTTCTCGCGCTCGGAATGGAGTTGAAGACCGTGGGCGAGCGGATCGATCTCGGCTGGAAACTGAGATCGCACGCGGAGCTCGAGCTGCTGAACAGTTCGAGCGGATCGACCGTCTCCGAACGGCTCGACTTTCAGGCCCGCTCGATCAAGTTGGTGAAAAGTTATCTGCCTCACGATCTCGCCCTGGTGGGGATTGCGCCCGGACCGATCTCCCTCTTTCTGTTCGCGGTTCACGGGCTGAGCGCCGGTGCGGCGGAACCCGGCGGCCTCACATGCTTGAAAGACGGCAGATTCTCCGCGTTCCTGGCGAAGGCCTCCACGCTCCTGATCGAAAACATGGCGATTCAAGCGCGCGCAGGCGCGGACTCGATCTCGATTATCGATCCGCTGGCGGGATATCTCGAGCCAGGCCTTTACCGCGAGATCATTCTCCCATCGCTTTCGTTCATTCTAAGCCAGTTCAAGATTCAGCACCCCGATGTTCCCATCACCTACCATTCGCGCGGCACGGGCCCGCTCCATTGGGACTCGCTCCGATCGCTCCCGATCGACGCGCTCGGCGTCGACGAGAACCACGAGCTACCTCAGGTGCTCACCGCCTGGTCGGATCGCTTCGTGATCTACGGCAACATCAATCCCGCGTGGCTCGCGCTCGAGGAGCATGTCTTTGAGCCGCTGATCCGGGCGCTCTTCGCGAAAGTGCGCTCGCTGCCTCTGCGTGTCCGTTCCAACTGGATTTGCGGCCTCGGAGACATGATGCATCCTAACGCCTCGGAAAAGAACCTGCGCTTTTTGATCCAGCTCGCGGACGAGACATTCACGCCGCAGCGCTGACTCCTGTGCGATTCGGGCTTGCCGCCCTATGCGCTCCCCGATATGGCTTTTCCTGCATGTTTGTCCCGATCACCACACCCGAGCGCCAGGCACTAGAAGCGAAACAGACAACGCTTCGCGAGAGCTGCCGATCCTTTCTAAGCGGCCACGAACGCGCAGCCAACTCGCTCCAGGAGACCGCGGACTTTGCGCGCGCTCTCGGGCTCGAAGCCGACCGTTATGGGAGCGGCACTTTTCTTCAAAGTTTCGAGAAGGAGATCGCCGAGCTCCTTAGAAAGGAAGCCGCCGTCTTCATGCCAAGCGGCACGATGGCGCCCTTCAGCAGTCCGGCGCACATCGCTGTACCGCTTACGGCTACAAACAGGGCAATCACGGCACGGGTTTCGGAATCTACGTCGAAGGCTCTGGCTCAACCGTGAATTCCGCGGCTGCTTCGGCCCTGGACCGTTGCGAGACGATCACGCAGGGATACGGCTGCCAGATCTCCAGCTGCGACTGAGATCGCCTAAATTGAGTTCAGATGAGCGTG